>CAMWOD010000008.1 GCA_947175715.1 uncultured Porphyromonadaceae bacterium | reverse complement strand
ATATGGTGGAGCGTGTCGCCGAGTTCAAAGATCTTAAAAACATCGACAAGACTACAATGATAGCCGTACTTGAGGAGTCATTCCGCAAGGTGCTGAAATCAATGTTTGACAATGCCGAGAACTTTGACGTGATCATGAACCCCGACAAGGGTGATGTGCAGATATTCCAAAACCTTGAGGTGGTGCCCGACGGAGAGGTGACCAACAAGAATCTGCAAATTTCGCTTAGCGAGGCTCGGGAGGATAACGACCCCGACGCCGAAATAGGTGAGGAGCACACCCGCGAAATCATATTTGCCAACTTTGGTCGCCGTGCCATCCTCAATCTGCGCCAAACCCTGCAGTCGCGCATTCTTGAGCTGCAGAAGGAGGCCCTTTACAACAAGTTTAAGGATCTTGAGGGTGAGCTTATCACCGGCGAGGTGTACCAGACATGGTCGAAAGAGACACTTCTGCTCGACGATGAGAAAAATGAGTTGCTGCTCCCCCGCACCGAGGCTATCCCCGGCGACTTCTTCCGCAAGGGTGAAACAGTGCGCGCCGTGGTGACCAGCGTTACAAACAAGAACAACAATCCCAAGATCATCCTCTCGCGCACAGATGAGAACTTCCTGCGCCGCCTGTTTGAGCTCGAAGTGCCTGAGATACACGATGGACTCATCAATATCCGCGCCGTGGCCCGTATCCCAGGCGAGCGTGCCAAGATAGCCGTTGAGAGCTACGACGACCGTATCGACCCCGTAGGCGCTTGCGTAGGCGTGAAGGGCTCGCGTATACATGGCATTGTGCGTGAACTACGCAACGAGAATATCGACGTAATCAACTATACCTCCAATCCGCAGCTGTTTATTCAGCGCGCCCTCTCACCCGCCAAGATCACATCTATACGCCTCGACACCGAGGGTAAGAAGGCCGAAGTATTCCTACGCCCCGAGGAGGTGTCGCTCGCTATCGGTAAGGGTGGATTGAACATCAAGCTCGCTTCGCGACTCACCGGCTATCAGATTGACGTATACCGCGAGAGCGACCGCAAGGATCTG
The DNA here is from genome assembly GCA_947175715.1 of uncultured Porphyromonadaceae bacterium. Taxonomy (GTDB): domain Bacteria; phylum Bacteroidota; class Bacteroidia; order Bacteroidales; family Muribaculaceae; genus JAJPXC01. The sequence goes on along the minus strand of CAMWOD010000008.1, from coordinate 13,987 downwards.
GAGGACGACGTGGCACTCAACGACTTCAAGGACGAAATCGACGAGTGGGTAATCGACGTGCTCAAGCAGGCACTTGGCGTGAAGACCGCCCGTGGCGTGCTCCGCTACCCCCGCGAGGAGATACTCGAACTCACCGACCTCGAGGAGGATACAGTCGACGATGTAATCGCCATACTCAGTGCTGAGTTTGAAGACGAGATTGACGATGACGACGCCGACGATACCGACGACACCACCGGCGCCACCGACGACGCTCCTACCGAAGATAACGACGACAACGAGAAAGAATAACCCCCCACGATTTATATGCCCAAAACTAAAATCAGTAAAGTCGCCAAGGATCTCAACGTGGCACTGCCCACGGTGATTGAATTTTTGCGCAAAAAAAACATCACAATCGACGATAACCCCAACACTCGTGTTGAAGACGATGTTGTGGCTCTGCTCGAAACTGAATTTAAGAGCGACCAGGACATCAAGAACAAGAGCGCACAGCTCGTGTCGGAACGCCAGAAGGAGAAGGCAAAGAGTGCCGCGCAGGCTCCCGTGCCGCGTGCTGTTGAGGAGATAAAACTCCCCAGCGAGACCAACAAGCCCAAAATCCTGGGCAAAATACAACTCGACAGCAAGGGGAATCCTGTAGCACCCAAGCCCGAGGTGAGGCCCGAAGCTAAAGTCGAGGTGAAGCCTGAAGTGAAACCTGAAGCAAAATCCGAAGCAAAGCCCCAGCCCGTGCCTGCGTCGGTACCCGAGGTGAAGCCCGAGCCTGTCAAGGAGGCTCCCAAGGCTCCTGAAGCCACCAAGGCCACAGCGAATGTGGAGACCCCCGAGGTAGTAAAGTCAGAGGAGCCCAAGCCTGCGGTTGAGGAAACCCTCAAGGTAGTTGCGACTCCCAAAGCTGCTGAGGTTAAGGCCCCGGCGGCTGCTCCTGCGCCCAAGACTGCTGTACAGCCTGCCCCCGAGGTGAAGGAGGAGCCTAAGGTTGATGAGCCCGAAATCTTCACCACCGAGCGTGAGCCCGCATTGAAACTCAATGTGGTGGGCAAAATTGATCTTTCGGCGCTCAATCAGTCGACTCGTCCTAAGAAAAAGAGTAAGGAAGAGCGCCGCAACGAGCGCATTGCCAAGAGCAACGGCGGTGTGGCTGGAGCAGCCACTGGCGATCGCAAAAAGCGTAAGCGCATCAGCGGCAAGGAGAAGATCGACATCGAAAAGGTGGGCGACCAAATAGCTTCCAATCCATCATCGGGCAGTAACGCCGACCGTTCGCGCGGACAGGGTAGCGATAAATCTCGTCGCGACCGCGGCGGCAAGGGTGATCGTAACCGCCGCCCTGTACACACCGAGGTAAGCGAGGAGGATGTACAGAAGCAGGTAAAAGAGACCCTGGCCCGACTCACTTCAAAAGATAAAGGACAAAAGAAGGGCGCAAAATGGCGTAAGGAGAAGCGTGAGGCGTTCGCCACCCGCGAGCGTGAGGCTCACGAACTCGAAGCAGCCGAAAGCAAGACCCTTAAGCTCACAGAATTTGTTACTGCCAACGACCTGGCCGTAATGATGGAGGTGCCCGTCAACAATGTAATCGCTACATGTATGAATCTCGGCGTGATGGTGTCGATCAACCAACGCCTTGATGCTGAGACCATCAATATTGTGGCCGACGAATTCGGCTTCACCACTGAATATGTATCGGCTGAGGTTGCCGAGGCGATCCACAACGAGGAGGACTCGGAGGAGGATCTGACTCAGCGACCCCCCATCGTCACTGTGATGGGTCACGTAGACCACGGTAAAACCTCTCTGCTCGACTATATTCGCAAGGCCAATGTAATCGCCGGCGAGGCCGGAGGTATCACACAGCACATCGGCGCTTACAACGTGAAGCTCCCCGACGGTCGCCGCATCACATTCCTTGATACACCTGGTCACGAAGCATTTACCGCCATGCGTGCCCGTGGTGCCAAGGTGACCGACCTGTGTATCATCATCGTTGCTGCCGACGATGCCGTGATGCCCCAGACCGTTGAGGCCATCAATCACGCATCGGCTGCAGGTGTGCCCATTGTCTTCGCCATCAACAAGGTTGACAAGCCTTCGGCCAACCCCGAAAAGATTAAGGAGGAACTGGCCCAGATGAACTACCTCGTGGAAGACTGGGGTGGCAAATACCAGTCGCAGGATATTTCGGCCAAGAAGGGTATCGGTGTTGAGGAGCTGATGGAGAAAGTGCTCCTTGAGGCTGAGATGCTTGACCTTAAGGCCAACCCCAACCGCAAGGCTACCGGCTCGATTATCGAATCATCGCTCGACAAAGGCCGTGGATATGTGGCTACAGTGCTCGTAAACAATGGTACCCTGCGCATGGGCGACATCATACTTGCCGGTACTCACTACGGCAAGATCAAGGCAATGTTCAACGAGCGCAACCAGCGTATCGACGAGGCCGGGCCATCGACCCCCGTGCTTATCCTTGGCCTTAACGGTGCTCCTACCGCCGGCGACGCCTTCAATGTGATGGATACCGAGCAGGAGGCCCGCGAAATTGCCACCAAGCGCGAGCAGCTGCAGCGCGAGCTTGGACTCCGCACCAAGAAGATACTCACTCTCGACGATATTGGCCGTCGCCGCGCTATCGGCAACTTCCAGGAGCTCAATATCATCGTGAAGGGTGACGTAGACGGCTCAATCGAAGCGTTGAGTGATGCGTTGATAAAACTTTCAACCCCCGAGATTCAGGTAAATGTGCTGCATAAGGCTGTGGGCCAGATCTCGGAAAGCGATGTTACACTGGCCGCCGCATCCGATGCCATCATCATCGGCTTCCAGGTGCGTCCGTCGTTGGCCGCACGTCGCGAGGCCGAGCGTGAGGGTGTTGAAATACGCTTGTATTCAGTGATCTATCAGGCTATTGAAGAGGTTAAGGACGCTATGTCGGGTATGCTCGCTCCCGAAATCAAGGAGGATGTGACCGGTACAGCCGAGGTACTCCAGACCTACCATATATCGAAAGTGGGCACTATCGCCGGAGCTATCGTGCGTGAGGGAAAACTCAAGCGCGGCTCCAAGGTGCGCCTCATCCGCGACGGTATCGTGCGCTACACTGGCGAGCTTGGTTCGCTCAAGCGTTTCAAGGACGATGTCAAGGAGGTGCTCAGCGGCTACGAATGCGGCTTGAATATCGCGGGCTACAATGATATTCAGGTGGGCGACCTCATCGAGGGCTTCGAGGAGATCGAGGTAAACCGCACCCTTTGATCAATGACTGCCTATCTTAATTTAGGCACCAATATAGGCGATCGCTTGTTCAATCTGGAGCAGGCGATCGCTCTTATTGAATGGCTTAGCGGTGAGCGGTGTCGATTATCGCGAGTCATTGAAAGCGAGCCGTGGGGCTTCGAATCGCCTCACCCGTTCCTCAACGTAGGGGTGGCTCTAAGATGGGATAAAGACCCCTTAGAGCTGCTGAATATCACCCAGCAGGCCGAGGAGATGATGGGTAGCACCTGTCATCGTGATGCGTCAGGCGCATATATCGACCGTCTTATCGACATTGACATAATAGCCATCGGTGACATCAGGCTAAATCATCCCCGGCTCACACTACCGCATCCGCGAGCCCATTTACGCACGTTCGTTACCATACCAATGCGTGAGCTTAACAATAATTAACATAGTTGAGCAGCAAATAGTGACTACGTGACACAAAAACTTCCTATATTTGCATTGTTCTACTCGATGTAGTATTCCATTAACCTATGATTTATTAAATTCCTAATCAGCCGGATAGATGGAATCGTCCGGATCTTAAATATCATTATCATGAAAAAAGTAATTTTAACGATGCTGACGGCCACGATGCTGGCTTTCACATCACAGGCGGAATCGCCTAAGCGTGAATTCCGTTCGGCCTGGATGGCAGGCATGGGTATCGATTGGCCCAAGAAAAAAGGTGACAAGGCAGAGCAGCAGAAGGAGTTGCGCGATTATCTTGACAACTTTAAGCGTCAGAATTTTACCGGCGTGTGCATCCATGTGCGCCCCAACGCCGATGCTTACTATAAATCAACCCTCGAGCCCTGGAGCGCGGACCTGACTGGCACGCGCGGCAAGGATCCAGGTTGGGATCCTCTGGCATTTGCGGTAGAGGAGTGTCACAAGCGCGGCCTCGAATGCTATGCGTGGCTTAACCCCTTCCGACTCACATCCGGCTCTACGGAATATACCACCAAGATTGACAAGGAGTGGATTGCGAAAGGATGGATCATGTGGGGCTTGTATGAAACATGGAGAATGTTTAACCCCGGTATAGAGGAGGCGCGCCGCCACTGTCTTGATGTGTTTAAGGAGATATATAACAACTACGATATCGACGGTATGCTCTTTGACGACTACTTCTATCCCAGCCCTGGTATGCCAGGAGCCAAGGTGGGCTCTACACATCTCGATGGCACGGATAGCGAGAGCTCCGACTATCAGACCTGGAAAGACTCTGGCAGCAAGTTGACCCTGTATGACTGGCGTAGACGCAATGTGAATACTTTTGTTAAGGAAGTGTTCAACGAGCTGCAGGCCGAGCGCCCCGACATGCGATTTGGCATCGGTCCGGCCGGTGTGGGCCATTACTCAGCGTCAAAGTTTAAATTACCCTCCCCTGATATACGTTCTACCGACTGGCAATATGATAAAATCTATGCCGACTGCCTGGCATGGCTCGCCGAGGGCACCATCGACTTTATAAGCCCGCAGATATACTGGGCCCGTAACCACGGTACGGCTCCTCACGCTCCATTGTGTGAATGGTGGAACATGGCGGCCGATCATTTCGGCAGACATTGCTATACCTCAATCGCTTCATACAAGGTTGATGGCGAGTTTGGCCCTAACGATGAAAAAGGATGGAGCGAGATTGCAGCTCAGATTGATCTGTCGCGCGAGTATACAAAGAACAACTCGGCAGGTCAGATTTATTACAACACACAGTCGATCAACGGACCGCGTATTTCAGGCCTGGGCGACTATATCGCCGAAAACAGCTATGCCACAAAGTCATTGGTGCCTGTGGTCGACTGGAAGGAACACCCCACCTATCCCGCAGTATCGTCGCTGAAAGATAATAATGGCGAACTTACATGGGATGCCACTGAGCGTCAGGGACGTACTATAATTCGCTACACTGTGTATGCTGTGCCTGAAGATGTGACTTATGAGTCGGCTATGTCGGCCGACGGTGATGGTCTTGACGCTAAATATCTCGTAGATGTCACTTACAGTCCATCGTACTCACTTCCAGCCGACAAGACCAAGGGGTACTGGTATGCAGTATGCGTATACGACGGCTACGGCTTTGAGTCACAGCCCGCATTCGTTAACTATAAAGGTAGCGGTGTGGTGGCAGTAACCGATGACCACACAATCCAAATGACTGTTGCCGGCAATGTAGTGACATTCGATAAAGTGGCTCGATATGCCAATGTATACAACGTGGCCGGTGTCGAGATCATGTCGGCTGCATCAGCGCAGACGTTGACACTCCCCGGCCAGGGAATGTATATCATCGATGCCGATGGCTCTCGCATGCTTGTCTATGTAAAATAACCGACGATAGAATTTTACTAACTAATGTGAATTGCGCAGCGAAAGTTGCGCAATTTTTGTATCTTTGAGGGCATTTACCTACGTTAGGGTATTTGTCACTTACGATACATGAAAACGGTGTATTATATAATATTGCTACTCAATATTTTTGCAATGGCTGCATGTTCCAATCAAGGTGAGGCGGCCACGACATCTATGCCGTCGTCTACGCCCGAGGTAGAGGCCACTGAGCTGCATGCGTTTGATGCCGATAGCGCATATAGCTACGTTAAGGCACAGGTCGACATGGGGCCGCGTGTGCCCGGCACCGAGGCGCACGATAGGTGTGCTAAATATCTCGCACAGAAGCTTGAAGAATTTGGCGCTGATTCAATAATCATGCAGCAGGGCACGGTGACCGCATTCGACGGCACAAAGCTGCCAATCACCAACATATCGGCACGATTCAACAGCGCTAAACCCGATGCCAAGTCGATAGTGCTCTTGGCTCACTATGATACGCGCCCCTGGGCTGACGAAGACCCCGACCCCGACAATCGTAACACTCCTATCGACGGCGCCAATGACGGCGCAAGCGGTGTGGGCGTGCTGCTCGAAGTGGCCAGGCAGATAGGGCTGGAGCGCCCCGGGGTAAACGTTGAGATATTCTTTACCGATGCCGAGGACTATGGCAGCTCAGATGGCATGAGTGAGGACTCATGGTGCCTGGGCACGCAATATTACCTCGACAGCAACCCATACAGCGATGGTGCGCCGGCCTACGGCGTCCTCCTCGACATGGTAGGTGGAAAGGGTGCCACATTCTACCGCGAGCAGTTCTCCGAGCTTTATGCCAAGCCTATCAACGACAAGGTGTGGGCGCAGGCTAAGCGGGCCGGACTATCATCGCGCTTTGTGGATAGAATAGGGGGCGCCATCACCGACGACCATCTGCACTTCATCAAATCGCGCATCCCGGTAATCGATATCATTGAAATGAACAATGTGGCAACAGGTTCATTCCCCCCTTATTGGCACACGCTTGGCGACAATATGGACAATATCGACCGTGGCACGCTCGGCGATGTGGGGAGTGTGGTGACCAACCTCATTTATTCAGAAAAATAGTTGACAAAACAATATAATCAAAAGACTTAAGGTATGACCATTGATCAAAAGCAACAAGATATAGTTGACCAGATGAGCGATCTCGACGACTGGATGGATCGCTATGCTTACATAATCGACCTGGGAAATGCCCTGCCTCCCATTGCCGAGGAGTTTAAGACGCCGCAAAATCTGATCGAGGGGTGCCAGAGTCGTGTGTGGCTCAACGCCAACCTGATAGACGGCAAAATATACTTCACTGCCGACTCCGACGCTATCATCGTAAAGGGCATAATATCGATGCTAATCGATGTGCTCAACGGCCATACCCCTAAGGAAATCCTGGATGCCGACTTGTGGTTTATCGACAAGATCGGACTCGCCGAGCACTTGTCGCCCACGCGCTCCAACGGCCTGGCTGCAATGGTGAAGCAGATGAAAATGTATGCCTTAGCTTACAACGAACTCGAAAAAAATAAGTAAAAACAAAATAACACCAACACATTATGCTTACTGACCTCTGGACCAACCATCGCATGCTGGCGATGCTGATAGCGGTGCTTATAGTGGTTACACCATTTGTGATCTACTATGTGATTGATGCCCGCCGTAATCACCCTAAAGGCCTGATTGGCGCAGCCCTGTCAAATATGGGAGAGCGCTTCGGCTATTACATTATGAACGCAGTGCTGCTGCTCTTCCTGTGCTCGAAATTCGGTATTTCGGATGATGCGGCAGGCTGGATTTATGCCGTGTTCTATTTCTTGATTTACGTATTGAGCTTGCCTGGAGGTATCGTGGCCGATAAGCTGCAGAACTACAAGGGCACAATTATGGCCGGCCTTATTGTCATGGCCGCCGGCTACGCTATGATGGCTTTCCCGATATTTGGTGGCGACCCGGGCAACGTGCCCACATGGGTGCTCATCTTCACTATCGTGGCACTATTTCTCATCGCTGCCGGCAACGGACTGTTCAAGGGTAATCTTCAGGCCATCATCGGTCAGATGTACGATAACTTTGAGGCTGATGCCGCCAAGCGCGGTCCTGAGCAACTGGCTATCGCCAAATCGCGCCGCGACTCGGGTTTCCAGATTTTCTACGTATTCATCAACATCGGCGGTGTGATTGCACCGTTTATCGCCCCGCTGCTTCGCGAGGCCTATCTAAAGACCAATATGCTGGCGTATAACGCCGATCTTCCCGGACTGTGCCATAAGTTTCTCAGCGGTGATACCCTCACAGCCAACGAGGCTGCCAATCTCACCTCGCTGTCGACTACCGTATCAGGTGGCCCGGTGAGCGATATGACGGCTTTCTGCGCCCATTATCTTGAGATATTCAACACCGGCGTGCACTACTCATTCTTCGCATCGGTTGTGGCCATGCTGCTGTCATTCTTCATCTTCGTTGCTATGCGTCGTCGCCTCCCCAACCCCATAAAGAAAGAGAAAGTTGAGGTGAGCGCATCCGAGCGTCAGGCCGACGCCAAGGAGATACGCCAGCGCATGTACGCACTCTTCGCAGTGCTTGGCGTGGCTGTATTCTTCTGGTTCTCCTTCCACCAGAATGGTCAGTCGCTGTCGGTGTTTGCCCGCGACTTCGTCGATACCGAGTCGATTGCTCCTGAGATATGGCAGTGTATCAACCCATTCTTTGTTATTATCCTTACTCCGGTCATCATGTTTATCTTCGCGGCCCTGGTGAAGTCGGGCAAGGAGGTTTCGACTCCCAAGAAGATTGCCATAGGTATGTTTATCACCGCATGCGCCTATCTGTTCCTGATGGGGCTCTCGTTAGCTCAGGCTTACCCTTCGGGCGAGGAGTTCAAGGGGCTGGCCGAGGCAGCTAAGGCTGCTCTGAGAGTAGGTCCGTGGGTATTGATAGTGACATATTTCTTCTTGACGGTAGCCGAGTTGTTCATTTCGCCGTTGGGACTGTCGTTCGTATCGAAAATCGCGCCCAAGCATCTTCAGGGTATATGCCAGGGACTATGGCTCACCGCCACAGCCATCGGCAACTTGTTTATAGCCCTTGGTGTGACGATGCTCAACTCATTCCCGCACCAGTGGGAGTGCTGGGCTGTATTTGCGTTCTTCTGCTTGGCTTCGATGGGCGTGATGGCCGGAATGCTCAAATGGCTTGAGCGCGTCACCAACGAAAAGCAATAACTACAATTACACACTCTATAATAACCCAATCATGAAAAAACACTTATTAACTGCACTGATTATGACAAGTGCGCTTGCCGCTGGAGCTTCTACCAACTGGAATCTGCAGGGCAAAGCCTACAATGTGGATACGCTTTATCACGCCACCATCGGCCCGGGCACTACACAGACTTCGCTCGCACTGTCGGGGGGCTCGCTGCTGCGCATCCACTACACTACAGTAGACTTGAGCAATCCCAACGTGGAGCTGCGCACACTTCAAGCCGGCACCCGGCTTACCGGTGGAGCAAAGATTTCGGCTATGGCAGCAAAGGCCCAGTCGAGCAATCTCCAGGTGGTGAGTGGTGTGAATGCCGACTTCTTCGGTAATTCACAGCCTATTGGCCTCACCGTGGTCAACGGTGAGTACTGGAAGGCCACACCTTCCGACGAATGGACTGCTTGGGCTCAGATGGGTGATCGATCACAGTTCTGCGGGCATCTGCTCTTTGGCGGAACAGCTACCGCCCCCTCGGGTGCCACTCACACCGTAACATCGATCAACGGTGACCGCTACACCAACTATCTGGTGGTGTATAACCCCCGCTACGGCTCTGCCACCAACACCAACCAATACGGATATGAGGTATCGGCCACGCCTATCGACGGCGCAACAATAGCCCCTGGAAAGACTGCCAAGCTACGCATCACCTGCAATCCCGCAAGCGCAGGCAAAATGACCATTCCCGCCGATGGATACGTACTGTCGGGTCACGGCACAGCGGCCGACTGGGTTTCGTCGCTCAAGGAAGGTGATGAGGTGACAGTGACTACCACACTCACCTGCGGTGGAAAGAAGTATGACGCCGTGCAGACCGCCGGTGGGCAGCCCATGATACTCTCGGGAGGCGAAGTGCTCAATACACAGAGCGCTCTCGACCACCTCACATCGCTCAACCCCCGCACTGCCATTGGTTACGACGCCACGGGCACAAAGGTTGTGATACTCGCAGTTGACGGTCGTTGGAACGGCAATTCGGTAGGCGTGGTATCCAAGGTGCTTGCCGACATCATGAAGAATGTAGGATGCTCGGAGGCAATGAACTTCGACGGCGGTGGCTCGACGACACACTGGACTGTGAACCGCGGTGTCACCAATCACCCCAGCGACGGCACTGAGCGCTCGGTGGTCAATGGCGTGTTTGTGGTAAGCCCCACCCCCACCGACAAGGAGGTGGCTGCAATCGAGTTTGTTGACTGGTCGGTGACTCTTCCCCGCTATGGACGCTACACTCCGGTGGTAAACACCTACAATAAATATGGTGTGTGGCTTGGCACCACAACTGATGTTACCCTCAGTTGTGATCGTAAACTTGGTGAGGTACAAGAAAACACCCTACTGGCCGACGGCTCAGGCACACATGCCCTTAAAGCTACATACAAAGGTTGCGAGGCCACTATTGCCGTAACAATAGGTCAAGGTGACCCCGAATTCCGCCTGAGCCGAGTGCTCATCGATGGAGTTTATGACTACGAGGTGGAGTGCCAGGCAATGGTCAACGGCTCGATGATGCCCGTAGGCAATGCCGCTGCGTATTGGTCGAGCGACGATACTGGAATTGCTACCGTAGATGGCAATGGCGTGGTACATGGTGTGTCTAACGGCACAACTACAATACGAGGTTCGTTTGGCGCTATCGACCGCACACTTGAAGTGACTGTGGAAATCCCCACCGAACACTTTGCCGTGCTCGACCCGATGACATCGACCGACGGTTGGTCGATCAAGGGTGGTGGTGTCACCATTAACTCTGTGACTACAGGTCCTGATGGTATGGATATCAACTACACTGCTGGCTCGGGACGCACATTCACCATCACCATGGAGAAGGAGTTTAAGACCTGGGCTCGCCCCGAGGCACTGGCATTTGACTACGATCCTGGCACAAGCACCATGAAGAGCGTCAAGCTCACTTACTCAGTAAATGGGGAGCGTGCTGTAACCGTTACTCTCGACTTGGACAAGATCACTACCCCCACCACGGTAGAGTATCCTTGGTCGGAAGCATTTGACACAAAGCTTGGTGAAGTTTATCCTGTGACCATCAGTAAGATGCTGTTTACACTTCCTGGCGGAGGCGTGACCAATACCATACGCCTCGCTAACCTGGGCTCGAAATACGACAAGATACCTGAATCGGGTGGCGTGGAGTGCATCACAACTCCTGTAACCGACACGGATGCTCCTGTGGAATACTACAACCTGCAGGGTATCAAGGTGCTCAATCCTGCGGCAGGTTCGCTGGTGATCCGTCGTCAGGGCAGCTCATCGGCTCTGATAGTAGTGCGATAAAGCATTAGATATTTTTAAAAAGAGTGTGCCAAATGCCCCTCTGCGGCGACATTTGGCACACTCTTTTTATGCCGTTCGGAGATTTTTAAGACGAACAATGAGATTACAGATGTTGTTGGAGAAAAACATAATGCATAAATTTGCAGCCAAAGGTGTAAACACTAATAATTATAATTCAAGATATGGCAAGAATATATGAGAGTCTCACCGAGCTTATCGGGTCGACCCCGCTCCTTGAGGTAAAGAGAATAGAGAAGTCAGAGGATCTAAAAGCACGTGTGCTTGTAAAGATCGAGTCGTTCAATCCCGGCGGTAGCGTAAAGGATAGAATAGCCTATGCCATGATTGAGGATGCCGAAAAGTCGGGCGCGCTTAAACCTGGCGCACTGATTATCGAGCCTACAAGTGGCAACACCGGTATCGGTCTGGCATGGGTGGCATCGGTCAAGGGTTATAAGTTGGTACTGACTATGCCCGAGACCATGAGCCTTGAGCGCCGCAATCTGCTGAAGGCCCTTGGGGCAACGCTCGTTCTTACTCCTGGAGCCGAGGGTATGAATGGTGCGATTAAGAAGGCTGAGGAGCTGCGCGATGAAAACCCTGGTTCGGTGATTCTCCAGCAGTTTGCCAATCCGGCCAATCCCGCCACTCACCGCCAAAATACAGGTGAGGAGATATGGCGCGACACCGATGGCAAGGTCGATATATTTGTGGCCGGTGTGGGCACAGGCGGCACTCTGAGCGGTGTGGCTGAGGCTTTGAAGAGTCACAACCCTGCCATTGAAGCTATAGCCGTAGAACCGGCAACTTCGGCGGTACTTTCGGGGGGTAAGGCGGGTCCACATAAGATACAAGGTATAGGTGCCGGATTCAAGCCTTCGAACTACCATGCCGAGGTGGTCGACAAGGTGGTGACAGTGAGCGATGATGATGCGATACGTGCATCGCGCCTATTGGCTCGCGAGGAGGGGTTGCTCGCCGGCATATCGTCGGGAGCTTCCCTGGCTGTGGCCATCGAGGAGGCCAAAAAGGATGAAAACCGTGGGAAAACGATCGTGGCTCTGCTGCCCGACACTGGAGAACGCTATATGTCAACTGTGTTGTACCAGTTTGACGAATACCCGCTGTGATGGATGGTAAGAAGCTCAGCAAGGATTACCTGAACCGCTACAAGGGGCACATCTCTTTGTGCGAAATTGACCTCCAGGGTCAGCGTGCCATCACTCAGGGACGTGTGCTCATAGTCGGTGCCGGAGGGCTTGGAAGCCCTGTGGCTCTGTATCTTGCCGCCGCCGGGGTAGGGCATATAGGCATAATTGATGCTGACACTGTGTCGCTTTCCAACTTGCAGCGGCAGATTATCCACGGTACACCCGATATCGGTAGTCCGAAAGTGCAATCGGCCAAAAATCAGATGCTTCGTATCAACCCTGAGGTAGAGGTGCAGGTGTATGAGCAATTTGTGACCGAAGAAAATGCCAGAGAGCTTTTCGACGGTTACGACCTGGTGATGGACTGCACTGACAATTTTGACACACGCCTGCTTATCAGCGACACGTGTGTGGCAATGGGGCTCCCCTACGTGTTTGGCGGGGTAACGAGATTTGGAGGTCAGGTATTCACACATCTGCCCGGCACAAGCGACCTCACTACCTACTTCGGCCGCAAGGGGGCTGAGGTGACTGAGCCATGTGTCATCACCGGTATTCTCAACACGGTGGTGGGCGTAGTAGGCTCGCTGCAAGCCACAGAGGCTATCAAATACCTCACTCGAACAGGCGACCTGCTTACCGACAGGATTCTTACATTCGACGCTATTACAATGACTTTCGAAACCTTTGCAGTGGAGAAGTAACCAAACACTGAAATAATATGCGATTAGACGGACGACGCGGAAGCAACAATATCTCCGACCGCCGAGGCATGTCGGGCAAGACCCTGGGCATCGGTGGAGGAATCGTGGGCATAATTATTGCCGGAATCATCACGCTCCTCTCGGGTGGCGACATCTCGGATGTGCTGGGCAATGTAATGCAGCAGTCGGCGGTTAACAACACCAGTAGCACCTACAATCCCAACGACCCTGAGGAGCAGAGGCTGTTTGACCTTGCTTCAAAGGTTCTGGCGGGCACTGAGGATGTGTGGACTAAGATTTTCCGCGAACAAGGGTGGGGGGAGTATGAGCCCCCGAAGATGGTGATTTATACCGGCTCGATACAGACGGCTTGCGGACAGGGCACGGCTCAGGTAGGGCCATTCTACTGCTCGGCCGACGAGACGATATACCTCGACCTTGACTTCTTTAAAACAATGCAGGAGCAGATCGGCGCTTCAGGCGACTTCTGCTACGCTTACGTCATCGCTCACGAAGTAGGACACCACGTGCAGTATCTGCGAGGCGACCTCAATCAGGCGCATGCCGCCATGTCGCGTATGTCGAAGACCGAGGCCAACAAGATGAGTGTGCGCACGGAGTTGCAGGCCGACTACTATGCCGGTGTGTGGGGGCATGTCGACAACGAGATGTTCCAGTCGATCGAGCCGGGCGACATCGAGAAGGCTATCAACGCTGCCTCAAAGATAGGCGATGACTACCTGCAGAAGAAGGCTTACGGCAAGGAGGCTCCCGAAACATTCAATCACGGCCGCTCGGAGTGGCGCGTATATTGGCTCAAGAAAGGCCTCGACACCGGCGACCCCAACGGCGGCAACACCTTCACGGGCCCCTACCCACCTCGCTGATCCAATCCTTTGATATCTTGCAAATTATTCGCACCTTTGCAGTTGATAAACTATTATATTC
>CAMWOD010000007.1 GCA_947175715.1 uncultured Porphyromonadaceae bacterium | reverse complement strand
TTGTGTTTATACTGCTGGTTCGGCCGCTGAAATATTGCCACTACATGTGGAAAATTTTACCATATGGCAGTATTCATCACCATATATCTTCGCCGACAATGTATACATCGGTTCAAACGCTTGCAATAATGGTGATGTCACCATATCTTCCTGTGCAACAGTGACAATTGAAGCACTTGGAGACGTTAATTTTGGCAAGGGCGTGTCCCTTCAACACGACGCCACATTAACGATTATTGCCGATGGCACAGTTTCATTGTCTGAAATCCACATGGGCGAAAATGCCACTCTCAATATTATCGCATGGGATATATTGAACGACGATGAATGGGCCATTAATGACGGTTCGTTCAATTATTCATTCATTAAACGTTGCGATGATACAAGAATGAATAAAATGTCAAAAGCCAAGAAAACTGCAAGCGACTACGTGCCGATGGTTGTTGAGGGTAAGACGTGGTGGCAGGAGATTGATGGGCAATTAAATCGATGGTATGGACCATACGTTAAACACGAAGTGGGAATTACAATAGGTAGTGAAGTAGTGATTAATGAGGAAAAATGGAATAAAGTTTACATAAGCCATTACCGTGATCTGAATGCTCATCCCGAAGGAGCTAAATTCGCAGAGGATGATCTAACCTTTGCATATATTCGTGAGTCTGACAAAAGAGTATATGTAATGTTGAAAACCGACTGGACCGACGATCAGGAAGAGTTTTTTAAAACAAATCTTGGGCCTTACGCTGGATTTACACCCTGGTATATCCACTATATGTATGATGATGGGTTTGAGCCGTTCATGGTCTATGATTTCAACAAATCCAACTACTATTTAGGCAAATCGGATATTGATCCTAATTACCAACACTACACGTGGAAGTGTCAATTTGTAGATCAAAATATAATCACGAACTCTGGAATGGATTATCCTACTTACACTTATGATATAGTAACCGAATCTGATGAAATACATAGAACAGAGATGGTTGAAGGTGTTGGATTGACAAAGTCACTTAATGCTCGTTTCCATAATCTTTTCCCTCTGCCCTTTGCCAATTCAGAACGATACGCTCTAAATCGGATGATCCTGCGGTATGTTACGGATAAGGACTACAATATCTTGTTCGAGCAGGAGGGTGGCGTGAAGCTGTGGGACGAAATAGCTGGCGTTGGCAATGTGTCAACCGGCAGCAGTAACCGCTGCGAGCCGGTATGGTACAACCTGCAGGGTATCAAGTTAGCTGAACCGACAACCCCCGGCATCTATATCCGCAAGATGGGTAATGAAACCGAAAAAGTAGTGGTGAAATAAGCTCAACTACCCCATAACACAGTGGTCGCAACGAGAGCCGAATCCGCTCCGTTGCGACCATTGATTTAAAAAGTGTTGTGGGGTTGGGCAAAAATCACTACTTTTGCCACAAATATCCACACACTTACACTCACCATGCAGCGACTAATCACAACATTGGCAATCTTGCTTATTTCGGCCATCGGCTGGAACGCCAAGGCATGGGAAGAAACCGACCGAGTGCCCGCTTCGGCCGATCGCACGCAGGTGGACAACGACGGTCCGGAGATAGTGGTGAGCGACGGCTGGATATACGTCAACACCACACGCCCCATCACAATCAAGATATACTCAATATTGGGGCAACTCATCAGCCAGGACTCACTACCGGCTGGCACCTTCAGGCTCCACGTGGCATCACGTGGCATATATATACTCAAAGCGGGGGCCATAACGCGCCGAATCACTATATGACGCGGCACCCGCTTAGCTTCTAACCATCATAACCACGACAATTATGAAACCTTCGTACATCTTTCTCGCCGACGGCTTTGAAGAAATCGAAGCCCTTGCCACAATTGACCTGATGCGCCGCGCAGGCATGATTGTAGTACCCGTATCAGTAACTGGATCAACCACCGTCACCGGAGCCAATGGCATCGCTACCGTGGCCGATATACTTTTCGAAGAACTGCCCACCGACGTAGAAGCCGAATGGCTAATATGCCCTGGCGGACTCCCCGGCGCATCCACATTAGGCTCATATCAGCCCCTGGGCAAGCTGATTGTCGACAATCTCAAAGCCGGAAAGAGCAAAATCGCAGCTATCTGCGCCGCCCCCGCTATGGTGCTCTACCCATTAGGGATTCTCGACGGACTCACCGCCACATGCTACCCCGGATGCGAGGCAGGTCTCGACCGTACGACCTGGGACACAAGCCGCCGCGTAGTGGCATCCGACAATATCATTACCGCCAACGGTCCATCGTCGGCCTTCCCATTCGCCCTCGCCATCATCGCAAACTCGCTCGGTGAGGACACAGCCCGTCAGATAGGACAAGGCACCCTCTACTACGCCTAAGGCTGTAAACTGCAGCAACCCACCCCGAAAAACCAGCAAACGATGTCAAGCATTGATTTATTGATAGTTGCAGTATTTGCCACATCAATCCTATTCGGAATATGGAAAGGGCTCATAGCCCAGCTTGGTATCGTGGGGGGCATCGTGGGGGGCATTATCGCCTGCCGACTTGTAGGTGACCCAATGGCCACGCTCATAGGGCACCTGACCGGCGCCGACAAGGGTAGTTCGGTCGACGCCTACATCGACTCAATGGTGGCCAACATCATCATATTTGCCGTGGTGTTTACCACCGTTGTGTTTTTATCGCGCATGATGCGCATCATGGCAAGCGCCATGTGCCTGAGCGTGGTTGACCGTGTGGGAGGGATGCTGTTCTCCCTTTTCAGCTGGCTGTTAGCCCTCTCACTACTGATGAATATATGGCAGATGGCACACCCGGGGGAGAGCCTGGCCAACAAGGGTGAACTCAACCACGGTCGAGCTGTGAGATCAATGCTCGATTTCGCTCCCGACATACTCGGCAGCGAGTCGCCACGTCAACTATTCATGCAGCACTGACGTTATCAAAAGATAGATGACCAAAATCGCTAAAATGCAACCAACCCAAAATAACCAATGCCCGCTATCGGCCGGCGACGATTCGCGTAAGGTGATCCAAGAGGTCACATCAAGCGACTACAAATACGGCTTTGTAAGCGACATCGACACCGACATAATACCTCGCGGCCTCAACGAGGACGTGATACGCCTTATATCGCAGAAGAAGGAAGAGCCTGAGTGGCTGCTTGAGTTCCGACTCAAAGCCTACCGCCATTGGCTCACGCTGAAGATGCCCGACTGGGCGCATCTCGACATACCCGAAATCGACTATCAGGCCATAAGCTACTTCGCCGCACCCAAAAAGGAGGGACCCAAAGATGAATCGGAGGTAGACCCCGAGCTTTTGAAGACCTTCGACCGCCTGGGCATACCACTCAGCGAGCGTGCGCAGCTGAGCGGTATGGCAGTGGATGCTGTGATGGACTCAGTATCGGTGAAAACCACCCACAAGGAGGTACTTGCCGAGCGCGGCATCATATTCTGCTCATTTTCCGAGGCCGTAAAAAACTACCCCGACCTGGTGAAAAAATACTTAGGCAAGGTAGTGCCATATACCGACAACTTCTTCGCCGCCCTCAACTCGGCGGTATTCTCCGACGGCTCATTCGTGTACATACCCAAAGGGGTGCGATGCCCAATGGAGCTGTCAACCTACTTCCGCATCAATGCGGCAGGCACAGGGCAGTTTGAGCGCACACTCATCGTGGCCGACGACGACGCCTACGTGAGCTACCTCGAAGGTTGCACCGCCCCGATGCGCGACGAAAACCAGCTGCACGCTGCTATCGTGGAAATCATAGTAGAAGACCGCGCCGAAGTCAAATATTCCACCGTGCAAAACTGGTATGCCGGCGACAAGGACGGCCGCGGAGGCGTGTACAACTTCGTGACCAAGCGCGGACTGTGCCGCGGCGACTACTCCAAGCTGTCGTGGACACAGGTAGAGACCGGCTCGGCCATCACTTGGAAATATCCAGGATGCATCCTTGCCGGCGAAGGATCAACAGGCGAATTCTACTCCGTGGCCGTAACCCGCAACCGCCAGCAGGCCGACACCGGCACAAAAATGATACATCTCGGGCGCAACACCCGCTCAACCATAGTAAGCAAAGGCATATCGGCCGGTTACAGCGAAAACTCCTACCGCGGACTGGTGAAAGTGGCCCCCAAGGCCGAAGGCGCCCGCAATTACACTCAGTGCGACTCACTGCTGCTGAGCAATCATTGTGGCGCTCACACCTTCCCCTACATCTATGTGCAGAACGACACCGCCATCGTGGAGCATGAAGCCACCACGTCAAAAATATCGGAGGAGCAGCTATTTTACTGCAACCAGCGAGGCATCCCCACTGAGGAGGCCGTGGGCCTGATAGTCAATGGCTACGCCAAGGAGGTGATGAACAAGTTGCCCATGGAGTTTGCCGTCGAAGCACAAAAACTACTGTCGCTCACACTTGAGGGCTCAGTAGGCTGACCCTCACAACCGAGAAAAATTAACGAATATTCAACAACCACAACATACCACTAACTATGTTATTGCAAGTTAGAAACCTCCACGCAGGTATCGAAGGAAAAGAAATACTTAAAGGCATCAACCTCGACATACGTCCCGGCGAGGTTCATGCAATAATGGGTCCCAACGGTTCGGGCAAGTCCACACTTTCGGGAGTGCTCGCCGGCGACCCGCGGTTCACCGTTACCGAAGGCACCGCGCTACTCAGTGGGAAGGATCTGCTGAGCCTATCGCCCGAGGATCGCAGCCACGAAGGACTGTTCCTCTCATTCCAATATCCCGTGGAAATACCAGGCGTGTCGATGGTCAACTTCATGCGAGCCGCCGTCAATGCCAAGCGGGCTTACCTGCACGAAGAGCCACTAAGCGCCAGCGAGTTCCTAAAAATGATGCGCCAAAAGCGTGCCATCGTGGAGCTCGACAACAAACTTGCCTCACGCTCGGTCAACGAAGGCTTCTCGGTTGGTTAGAAAAAACGCAACGAGATATTCCAGATGGCAGTACTCGAGCCAAAGCTGTCAATCCTCGACGAAACCGACTCGGGCCTTGACATCGACGCACTGCGCATTGTGGCCGGCGGTGTCAACAAGCTCAAAACCGACCAAAACGCCACCATAGTCATCACCCACTACCAGCGACTCCTCGACTACATACGCCCCGACTTCGTGCATATCTTATACAAAGGGCGCATCGTGAAGACCGGAGGCCCCGACCTGGCCCTGGAGCTTGAGGAACGCGGCTACGACTGGATTAAAGAGCAAGAAGACGCAAAGCAATGAACAACGCACTACAACAATATATCGACCTCTACGACAGCCACCATCAGGCCATCGACGCGCACTGCCCTGCGCCCATCAACGCGCTGAGGCAGCAGGCTCGCAAGGCACTTGATGGCAAGCTGTTGCCCACAAGCCATGACGAGGGGTATGAGAAGACCGATGTCAACGTCATGTTTGCCCCCGACTATGGGGTCAATATCAACCGCATGCGCATACCCGTTGACATCGCCGCCACATTCCGTTGCGACGTGCCCAATATCAGCACACTGCTCGGCGTGGTGGTCAACGACAAATTTGTAGCCACCGACACACTTACCAAGAATTGCCCCAAAGGGCTTACAGTAATGTCACTGGCGCAGGCAGCCCGCGAATTCCCGGAGCTGGTCAAGCGCTATTACGGCAAAATAGCCCCAATGGACAATGCGGCCACATCGCTCAACACCATGCTTGTGCAAGATGGCGTTTTTATCCACGCCGACAAGGGGTTCAGCAGCGACAAGGCCGTACAGATAGTGAGCATCTTCTCATCTCCCACACCGCTTATGGCAGTGCGCCGCATTGTGGTGGCCCTTGAGGAGGATGCACGACTGCAGGTGCTCATGTGCGACCACACCCAGGATGCCACCCAGCGCTACCTATCGTCACAAGTGGTGGAGCTTTACACTTGCAAGGGAGCAAAACTCGAATACTACGACCTTGAGGAGACATCACCCCTCACATCGCGCATGAGCCAGCTCTACGCATCGCAGGCCGAAGGGTCGTCGCTGCTGGTCAACTGCTCAACGCTCACCGCAGGTGCTACTCGCAACGAATTCAGCGTAAACCTCGACGGCGCCCATTGCTCCACTCAGCTCGCCGGAATGGTCACAGCCTCGGGCAAGATGCACGTCGACAACTCATCATCAATAGTACATGCGGCCCAGAGCTGCCACAGCGACCAGCTGTTCAAGTATGTGCTTGACGACGAGTCGACCGGAGCATTCGAGGGTTCGATAACCGTTACACCCGAAGGTCGCTTCACCGAAGCCTACCAGAGCAACCGCAACATACTTGCAGGCGACAAAGCCCGCATGCACACCAAGCCGCAGCTGCTGATATTCAACGACGACGTAAAGTGCTCGCACGGAGCCACCACCGGGCAGCTCGACCAGCAAGCGCTATTCTATATGCGTACCCGAGGCATACCCTACGCCGAGGCACGCACCATGCTGATGCAGGCCTTTATGGCCGATGTAGTCGACACCGTGCGACTCGACACACTGCGCGACCGCCTGCACTATCTCGTAGAGAATCGCCTGGCAGGCCGCAAGACGTCGTGCCATACATGCCATAGCGGTTGTCACATCAAAATCGACAACAATGATTGATATTCAGAAAATCAGGAACGACTTCCCCATACTCCAAAAGACGGTGTATGGCAAGCCACTGATATATCTTGACAACACCGCCACAACACAGACACCCAGCGCTGTTGTCGACGACATCGTACACTCATACTACAACGCCAAAGCCAACGTGCATCGCGGCACCTTCCACATGGCCCAGATGGCTACCGAAGCCATGGAGGCCACACGCCGCAGAGTGGCACAACTGATCAACGCACCTTCGGCAAGCGACATAATCTTCACTCGCGGCACCACCGAGAGCATCAACCTCGTGGCATCAAGCTACGGGCAGCTCATACCCGACGGCTCAGAGATAATACTCACCGTCATGGAGCACCACGCCAACATAGTGCCCTGGCAGCTCCTACGCACCCGCAAACATATCACCATCAAGGTAGTGCCCATCCATGCCGATGGCACTCTCGACCTCGACACATACCGTTCACTATTCTCCGAGCGCACAGCCTTGGTGGCCGTGACCCATGTATCCAATGTGCTTGGCACAGTCAATCCAGTAAAGGATATCATAGAAACTGCCCACGCTCATGGAGTACCCGTACTCGTCGACGGAGCACAGGCCATAGCCCACATGCGGGTTGACGTGCAGCAGCTCGACGCCGATTTCTACGCATTCTCATCGCACAAGATGTACGGCCCGTCAGGTATCGGCGTGCTCTACGGACGTCAATCGCTACTCGAAAAAATGCCCCCCTACCAGGGTGGTGGCGAGATGATAGCACACGTGAGCTTCGAGAAGACCACTTTCGCCGACCTCCCCTACAAGTTCGAAGCCGGTACCCCCGACTTTGTCGACATTGCAGCTCTACATACCGCCATCGACTATATGGACTCAATTGGCGTCGAAAACATCAATGCCCACGAGCAAGAACTACTGCGCTACGCCACCGTGCGGATGCTGGAAATCCCTGGCATGAGGATATTTGGCACAGCCCCCGGCAAGGAGGCCATAATATCATTCCTGATAGGAAATGCCCATCACTTCGATACTGGCACACTGCTCGACAAGCTCGGCGTGGCAGTGCGCACGGGGCATCACTGCGCCCAGCCCCTTATGGCAGCTCTGGGCATCGAGGGGTGCGTGCGAGCATCATTTGCCGTGTACAACACCCGTGATGAAGTCGACAAATTCATCGAAGCAATCTACCGCATCCTCCCTCTAATTCAATAGGCACACAATAAATCGCCAAAAATAGAGTTATAGATAATAGCGTTAATCCACAATGGGTTGGACGCTATTAATAAATAACGATGAAGACACTCAGCAAGATAGTAATCCTTTGCCTCATGGCCATAGTAGGCATCGAGGCATCAGCACAAAAGAACGAATTTAACCCTGTGGAGACCGGTGTGACATCGCTGGGTATCGCTCCCGATGCACGCGGTGCCTCTATGGGCGACCTCGGAGCTGCTACCGACCCCGACGCCAACTCCCAATTCTGGAACCCGTCGAAATATGCATTCGCCTACTCTTCGGCGGCCGTGTCGTTGAGCTACACCCCATGGTTGCGCAAACTTGTCAACGACATCTTCCTTGCCAACCTCTCAGGCTACTGGAAGCTCGGCTCACAGGACAATCAGGCCCTGTCGGCATCACTGCGCTACTTCTCGCTCGGCGAAGTCACCACCAGCGACCTCGGTGGAGTGGCGGCACAGTCGCTCAACCCCTATGAAATGTCGTTCGACGTGGGCTACTCGCGCAAACTCTCCGAGAAATTCTCAATGGGCGTGGTATTCCGCTACATTTACTCCGACCTGGGCTTCTCCGACTCCTACGCCGGCGACCAGACCACTGGCGCATCGGCATTCTCGGCCGACATTTCGGGCTACTACACCACCTTCCCCATCATAGGCCGCAACGAGTGTCAGTGGTCATGGGGATGGAACATATCGAATGTCGGCTCAAAAGTGTCGTTCAACAACGGCGAGAACCCCGCATTCCTCCCCACCAACCTACGACTCGGTACCACATTCATGTTCCCGCTGGCCGACTACCACACCCTGGCCCTTTCGCTCGACTTGAACAAGCTGCTGGTGCCCACCAAGCCCCGCCGTCAGGACTATCCCGAAGGCACCGAGGGTGATCAGCAATGGCTCGACGCCACCGAGGATTGGAAAAACATGTCGTCGATCTCAGGAATCTTCAAGTCATTCTCCGACGCACCCGGCGGATTTAAGGAGGAGCTTCGCGAAATCACATTCTCGCTCGGCGCTGAGTACGCCTACAACAACCAATTCTTCGTGCGTGCCGGTTATTACTATGAAAATGAGTTCAAAGGCAACCGCAAATACTTCGGACTCGGAGCCGGATTCTCGCTCAACGTAGTGCGACTCGACGCATCCTACATGCTCGCCACCGCCCAGACATCACCGCTCGACCAGACGTTGAGATTCACGCTCACATTCGATATGGACGGTCTGCGTGACATTCTTGGCCGTCGTCGCCGTTAAACCCCATCGTTACCAATGACGATACCCCGCATAGGACAAGGATATGACGTACACAAGCTCGTGGCTGGCCGCGAGCTTTGGCTTTGTGGGGTCAATGTACCCTATCAACTGGGGCTATTGGGTCACAGCGACGCCGACGTGGCCATCCATGCCCTCTGCGACGCCCTACTTGGCGCTGCGGCTTTGGCCGACATCGGCGCTCACTTCCCCGACACCGACCCTGCCTATAAAGGTGCCGATTCACGCGTATTGCTGCGCGAGGTGGTGAAAATGCTCACGAAGCGCAGCTACATGATAGGCAATGTCGACATCACCATCATAGCCCAAGCCCCCAAGCTCAGGCCATACATACAGCAGATGCGCACCACTGTGGCCGCCGATCTTGGCATCGACATCGACCGCGTGTCGGTCAAAGCCACCACCACCGAGCACTTAGGCTTCACCGGGCGTGGCGAGGGGATAGCCGCACAAGCCGTAGCCCTGATATACAACCAATAAAATAACCAACATATAGTTTCAACTTATACGCTACACATTATAGAGAAATGTCAAAAGTAATCATCATCGGCGCCGGTGGCGTCGGCACTGTGGTGGCCCACAAGTGCGCTCAGAATCCTCAGGTTTTCAACGAAATTGTAATCGCATCGCGCACACGCTCAAAATGCGATGCCATAGCCAAGGCTATCAACAGCCCTAACGTCACCACCGACCAGGTCGACGCCGACTCAGTGGAACAGCTCGTTGAACTTTTCAACCGCCACCGCCCCGACCTGGTGATTAACGTGGCACTCCCCTACCAGGACCTCACAATCATGGAGGCATGCCTGCAGTGTGGAGTAAACTACCTCGACACCGCCAACTACGAGCCCAAAGATGAGGCACACTTCGAATACTCATGGCAGTGGGCTTACCGCGAACGCTTCGAAAAAGCCGGACTTACAGCCATCCTCGGCTGCGGCTTCGACCCCGGAGTGTCGGGTGTTTTCACCGCCTACGCCGCCAAGCACTACTTCTCGGAAATGGAGTACCTCGACATCGTAGACTGCAACGCCGGTGACCATGGTAAAGCATTTGCCACCAACTTCAACCCCGAAATCAACATCCGTGAAATCACCCAGAATGGCCGCTACTACCTCGATGGCCAGTGGGTGACCACCAAACCACTGGAGATTCACGCACCACTCACCTACCCCAACATCGGCCCACGCGACTCGTACCTGCTCTACCATGAGGAGTTGGAATCGCTGGTGCAGAATTTCCCCACAATCAAGCGCGCCCGCTTCTGGATGACTTTCGGACAGGAATACCTCACACACCTGCGTGTAATCCAGAACATAGGCATGGCACGCATCGATGAAGTAGACTACAACGGCACCAAAATCGTGCCCTTGCAGTTTCTCAAAGCCGTACTCCCCAATCCACAAGACCTGGGAGAAAACTACCACGGAGAAACATCAATCGGCTGCCGCATAGCAGGTAAGGATAAGGAAGGGAAGCCCCTCACCTACTATATTTACAATAACTGCAGCCACGAGGCAGCTTACCGCGAAACCGGCATGCAGGCCGTGAGCTATACCACCGGCGTGCCCGCTATGACAGGAGCCATGATGTTCCTCACCGGCAAGTGGGTAAAGCCTGGAGTACACAATGTAGAGGAATTTGATCCCGATCCATTCCTTGCCGTTCTTGCCGAACAAGGACTCCCCTGGCACGAAGTAATCAACGCCGACCTTGAAGTCGACAAAATCGGCTAATACGACAATCTACCCTAAGAATTGAAATCGACCGACCACCGCTTGGGGCTCACCGGACTTGCCGCTTTGGTATTCGGCATGATGGTGGGCAGCGGTATCTTCAATATCCCCCAAAATCTATCGGCCGGCGCCGGGCTCGGTGCCGTGCTGATAGGATGGGTTATCACCGCTGTGGGCATGCTCACACTCGTGTCCACTTTCCGCATACTGTCCAACCTGCACCCCGAGCTCGATGAAGGCATATTCCTTTACGCCGAGAAGGGATTCAGCCGTTTTACCGGATTTAGCGTTGCATGGGGTTACTGGCTTTGCGCCTGTTTTGCCAACGTGGCCTTCGTGATAATGCTCAACGACACCGTCGGAGCATTCTTTCCATCACTACTCGCACATGGGTTGCCCACGTTGATTTTTGCCACAGCTCTGATATGGGTTGTGTACTTCGTAATGCGCATAGGTGTGCGCACATCGGCCCTGATCAACACCATCGCCTCGGTGATAAAACTCGCCATTATCCTGCTGATTATAGTGTTTCTAATCCTCAACGTTCGCTATAATACACTCACAGCCGACATATGGAGCCTCAACAGCGGCATAGGCAACATCATGGACCAAGTAAAGAGCACGATGCTCGTAACGCTCTGGTGCTTTATTGGCATCGAAGGGGCCGTGGTGATGTCGGGACGCGCACGCCGTCAGCGCGATGTGGGTAAAGCGGGCGTACTCGGTTTCATGTCGGCCTGGGTGCTGTACGTGCTGGTGTCGGTGTTCAGCTATGGTATCATGTCGAGAGCCGACCTGGCTGATCTCCCCGATCCATCGGCAGCCTATGTGCTCAGGGCGGCCTGCGGTGAATGGGCTTATTGGTTTGTCATCGCAGCCATCCTCATCTCCATTGGGGGCGGACTCATAGCGTGGATGCTCGTCACAGCACAGCAACCATATGCGGCGGCCCGCCACGGCATATTCCCTCAGTGGCTCATGAGCAGCAATGGAAGCGACTCCCTTCAGCCCAGCCTGCTCGCATCGAGCATCATCATGCAGGCATTCATGTTTCTTGTGATTTTTGCCGAGGATATGTATCTTTACGCCCTCAATATCACCGGCATGATGATACTGCCTGCCTACTTGTTCAGTGCATTGTTTTTAGGTAAAATTGCCCGGCAAGACTATCGGAACCACCTTATAGGGCACAATCCGCGACTGCACTTCGCTTACGCTTTCTTTATCAGCATGGCTTGTACTGTATTCTGCCTATGGATGTTTTACGCCGCAGGCCTCGACTTGATACTGCAGGGCATCATATTCTTCGCACTCGGACTCCCCCTCTACCGCCGCCAGCAAGTACATTAGTATTACAGGGAGTCGATAAATGAGGTAAGGTCGTTGACGAGCGATTCGGAAGCCGTGGGTCCTACATGATGGAGCGGCTTAAGGTCGGGGTCGGAAAGCAACTTACGCATGGTCTCCTCATCCTCGGCCACATACACGTAGCCCATCTCGCGCATGCGAGCTGTGGTGGCAAGCTGGTGCTCGTTGAGTATCTCACCTTTCTCGGGATTTCGCGGACAAACGATCACGGGCTTATTGGCCTCCATAGCCGTGAGTATCACACCCATTCCGGCATGAGTAACGATGACGCGTGCTTCGTCGAAATGCTTGCGGAATTCGGCCGGAGGCAACACTTCGACAGTAGTGATATTCGCTGGCTTATACTCCCCTTTGAGTGTTTGCGCCAATACCGGCTCATTTAAGTCGGCGACTACAGCGTCGATGATCTTGATAAGTCTATCGAACGGGAATTGTGTACCTACTGCTGCAAATATCATATCATCCGAAAATATTGCCGGCGTAACGGACGCCTGAGTTTTTTGCTATATTGGGCCACTGAGAGTACACTCGAGTGGCAATACGACGGGCTATGCGCCCGCTCAACGAAAGGTGCTCGGCATTGGCTACCGAGTCAATCCATATCGATTTTACTCCGAGCAACTTACCAGCGAGAATCACCGCTATTGCCGGGGCTGCGCCTGTGGTAAGTATTACGTCGGGGCGGAAACGACGAATGGTTTTGTAAGCCGAGACAAATACCGGAAGCATGCGCCAGGCAGTGCGGCGTGTATAATGCTTAGTTACAACAAAGCGGTCGCTCCCCACCACGCTTGCGTAATCAGCCTTAGTGGAACAGAACATTAACTCATAACGGTCGCCAAAAGCGGGTACGATGCGCATCAATTGCACCCAGTGCCCACCCTGCGACGCCATTGCAAATACACGCTTGCGCGGAGTTGAAGATTCCATTAGCGAATGCTGTATTTATAGATATAAGTTCGCATGTATGCTCAATGTATGCTCGTGTCGATACATCAATGAGATAACGTACTTTTTATTTATTTAACGTAGATTAAGTGAGTTTAGTATGCGTCAGTGCAAAGATAATTATTTCTGTGGAACCAGACGCACTACAGCACCTCCGCCGGGAGCCACGGGTATCTTCAGGCGAGTCTTTGAGTCGACATTGCGGGTGGTGATCTTATAGCTCTGCGGATTGGTGCGCCAGTGGGCTTTATCTCCATCCTGATAGATAGTTGCGGCGTATTTCTGCCCCTTGGGGAGGAATGACATGTCGACTACTGCCGTACGGCCGTTCTCATCGGTGATAGTGCCCACATACCAGTCGTCGGAGTTCTTATCGCGGCGTGCCACTGTGATATAGTCGCCAGGCTCGGCTTCGAGGTATACCGATTCGCTCCAGTCGACCGGCACATCCTTGATGAACTGGAACGCATCGGGGAATCGACGATAATTATCGGGGAGGTCACACACCATCTGCAGCGGAGATGGCATGGTGAGATACAATGCGAGCTGGCGGGCGAGTGTGGTGCCAGCATGGTCGGTCTTACCCTCATTGTAGTAGCTGAGGTCGGTCTGGAAGAGTCCGGGTGTATAGTCCATCGGTCCACCTTTAAGGCGAGTGAATGGGAGGATGGTGGTGTGCTCGGGAGCGTTGCCACCCATAGATTCCCACTCTCCACCGCGGGCCGACTCCTGGGCTATCCAGTTAGGCCATGTGCGGCCTAAGCCTGTTGGACGAACCGCCTCGTGCGAGTTGACCATGATGCCATAATCGGCTGCGCGCTGGGCCACATGCAGATAGTGGTCGACCATCCACTGCGATGAATGGTACTCGCTACGGGGTATGATATGCCCTACATAGCCGGTTTTTACTGCGTCGTAGCCATGATCCTTCATATACTGGAACGCACGGTCGAGCTGGCGTTCATAGTCGGCGGCATTGGCGGCTGTCTCATGGTGCATAATCAGCTTCACGCCCTTGTCGGCGGCATATTTGGTGAGATAGTCTACATCAAAGTCGGGATAAGGCTTATCGAAAAGAAACTGGCGATTTTTCACATATCCGGCCCAATCCTCCCAGCCTTCATTCCACCCCTCGACCAGCACACCGGGTATGCCCGACTCGGCTGCGAAGTCGATGTAACGCTTCACATTCTCAGTGTTGGCCGGGTGACGGCCATTGGAGGGGAGCTGTGAGTAATCTGTGACACCGGGCTTGGCATTGTGCTTGTCGGAGTAAGCCCAGGTCTTTTCGCGACCGGTAAACATCTCCCACCACACGCCCATAAATTTGCGGGGTATGATCCATGATGTGTCTTCGATCTTTGATGGCGCGTTGAGGTTGTAGATCAGCTGCGATGCCAGGATGTCGCGGGCGTCGTCGCTGATAATCAGCGTGCGCCAGGGTGTATTGAATGGAGCTTGAAGATATGCCTTAACGCCAAATTTGTCGGGGGTGAGATGGGCGCTGAGCTGCTTCTTAGCGGGATCGGCGTCAAGAGCCATTGCCGGATACCCCACAAGCGCGGCCTCGTGGATGTTGACATATACAGGCTGCTTGGGGTCAGTGCCCTTGAGCATCACGGGGGTCTGCACGGCCAGGCCGTCGATAGTCGATGACTCGGTGTGGAGTCCGGTCTTCAGGTTGTCGGCAAGCTGCGAGAAGGGGGTGGTGACATAGACACGCTCATCGGTGTCGTAGTCGCCAGGGATGCAGTAGAAGGTATAGTCGTCGGTGAGGTTAAACTCGGTAGCCTCATCCATCAGTGTCAAGTAGTTGAGAGCGAGCTGCTCGGGTATCTCGTAACGGAAACCAAGGCCGTCGTCGAAAACGCGCACCCTTACATCGAGCCTGGGCGACTTGTCGTCATTGCCTTTGAAATGAGCAAGCATCTCATTGTAGTGGTTTCGCACGTTGGAGTATTCTCCCCACACGGGTTGCCACGTCTCGTCGACATCGATCACCGGGGTTGTGG
>CAMWOD010000006.1 GCA_947175715.1 uncultured Porphyromonadaceae bacterium | reverse complement strand
ACACATAATCGTATAAAAGCACTAACACATAAAACCCAACTACCCTCATGAAACTGAATTCATTACTATGCATTGCAATACTTGCAGCGGCTTCGCTGGCCCACGTTAAGGCTGACCCAGTGCGATGGGTCGACGGTCGCGAACTCACCACTATCGGCACTCTGGCACCCGATGCTAAGCAGCCATTCTCACGACTCCCCGACTCGCTGGCACAGATACGCCCCGAGCTATGGGATCTTGGCAGCAACTCGGCTGGTATAGCCCTGCGATTTCGCTCGGACGCTACCGACCTGCATGCCAAGTGGCGATCGCACAAGAAGTTCAACATGAACCACATGACCGCTACCGGCATCCGTGGCCTCGACCTATATCTGCTCACCGACGATGGCCACTGGACTACCGCATCGAGTGCCCGTCCCAGGCTCAATGACTCCACTACCACGGTGCAGATAATCGGCGGAATGCCCCGGCAGATGCGCGAATATATGCTTTACATGCCCCTCTACGATGGTGTTGACTCGCTATGGGTAGGTGTCGACTCAGCCGCCATACTGCTCCCTCCGGCTGTAAACTCGCCTCGTCGTGAAAAACCGATTGTGTGGTACGGCACCAGCCTGCTGCAAGGTGGATGCGCCGCCCGCCCGGGAATGGCCCACACCAATATCATCGAACGAGATCTTGACCTGGAAGTGATCAACCTCGGATTCAGCGGCAACGCCAAGCTCGACCCCGAGATAGCCCGCCTGATGGCTCAAGCCGATGCCGGCCTATATATCATCGACGCCCTTCCCAACGTGAAAGCCGCAGAGATTCCGGGCCGAATTGACGATTTCTACGCCATAATCCGCTCAGCACACCCCGATGTGCCGATAATGCTCGTCGAAAGTCCCTACTTCCCTATCACTCGCCTTGTGCCCCAAGTGATGAGCGACATCAAGGAGAAGAACACCCGACTACGCGAATTTTACGATAAAACCGTAGCTGCCGGCGACAACAATGTGTACTACTTCTCAGGCGAGGACCTGCTCGGCGACGAATGGGAGGGAACGGTCGACAATTACCACTTCACCGACCTGGGAATGAAGACTGTAGCCCAGTCGATGCTTCCGGCAATCAAGGCTATACTTCAAAAGAAGTAATTGCATCCACAATGAGTCGCAGGGTGTCGGGCTTCATGTAGGGGTTGTGGCACTCGGCGGCAAGTTGCTGCATCTCGGCTGACAATGCACGGTCGATGGCCGCAGCGATGCTGTCGGCATCAGGCTGGCAATTGATCACCGACTTAGCGGCGATGCGCCCTTGTTGGCGCATTCCGATATCCACCGTGGGTATGCCTGCCGACGGCACCTCGATGATGCCGCTCGACGAATTGCCAACCACACACTTTACACAACGCAGGGCCGACAAATATCGCCTCCAGCCCAGCGATGGCACTACCTTGACCCTGTCGCCCCATCTGCGGACATATTCGCTGATAGCCTCGATAATAGCCTCATGGTCAGGGTCGTTGTTGGGATATGTGATAAGCAGGCGACACTGTGGGAAACGGTCGAGCGCCTCAAACATCGCAGCTGCTTGCTGAGCCGACGTTATCGTATCATCGGCTGTGGCAGGATGGAGTGTCACCAATAGAGCACTGTCCTGTGGATCCCATCCGTCAAGCGTTTCTACCACCTCGCGGCGCGACAATAGTGGTGTATTCAACATATTATATACTCCGATAGCACCAGTGTTGACAACACTCGCAGGGGCCTTACCCATAGCGATAACCCGCTGGCGATAAGGCTCGGTGGAAGTAAGATGAAGCTGTGAAAGCTGCGTGATGGCGTGGCGTATATTGTCGTCGATGGCGCCGCGAGTCTCCTCACCTCCGTGAAGGTGTACTATGGGTATACGGAGCAGCGTGGCAGCCGATGCAGCCGCAAGCATCTCGTAGCGGTCGCCAAGTATCACCACCATATCGGGCATCAAGTCGTACAAAGCCCGAGCCATGAGCGATTCGCATTCACCCATAGCCACAGCCGTATCAACTGGAGAGTCGGAGGCAGGCGTGAGCGGAACCCGTGCGGCGATACGGAAACTATCGGCCTCAATATCGTCAACCGTATGCCCAAACTTAGCCTCAAGATGCATATTGGTAGCGATAATCGAAACGTCGCAATGCGGATGCGCCCTCAATGCGGTAGCTATTGGGGAGAGCAAGCCCCAGTCGGCACGTGTGCCCGTGATTATTGCGATTGAACGCTTCATCTGGTGGTAATGGCTGTAGTGATAAACTGTATGATATCCCCTTCAAACTGCTCGGTGTCAACGCAACCCACATTCTGCAGGCCCTGTATATAGCATGCATCGACTCCCATTATCGTGGCCTGAAGCATTGAGTTCATACGTCTCACCTGTACCGGGTCGAAAACTCCGTCGTTCACACCCTGGGCGAGCATCTGATTGAGCATCTCATTGATTTTCACCGCAGCTAAGTGCTGCACCCGCTGCATACGCTTGGAATCAAAAGATATGATCGACCTTAAACGTGCGTAGCTGTTGACAGTATCTCGGATTATCTCAAACCTCTTACCAAGAAATTGCTCCAGCTTATCAACCGGTGACAACGGCGACTGAGCAATCTCGCGGAGTGCCCCTACAAGCAGCTCGCTTTCGCGCTCGATGACGGCATTGTATATCTCACGCTTATTTTTAAAATAAGTGTAAATAGTGCGCCGACCCTTGTCGGAGGCCGAGGCTATGTCGTTCATAGTAGTCTTTTCCATCCCCTTTTTGTTGAAAAGTTGACGGGCTACATCTATGAGTCTTTCACGTGTTTTGACTGCTGACATATCTTAGAACTCTAAAACCTTAGGCCTACGGTGGCTTCGGCTGAAAGTACGGTATTGATCATAGTGTATTTGCCGTTGAAGAAGAACGGTGCATACCCCTTGATATTTAGCGCTACAAAGAGTCCGCGGTGGTTGTACACTACACTGCCCATCAGGCGTCCCTGCAGTGCCAGCATGTTGCGGCTCCCATCGGATGAATCACCCTTCGACTGCTTATATCCCAATCCTAATAGCGAGGTAAGATTGAGGAGCCACACTCGGGGTTTCAGAGCCCAGCTGTGGGCATAACCACCTATTGCCATATAGTCGGAGTAATGGAAGTGGTAGTTCATCTGCATATCGGGTATTGGCTTAAACAGTTCGGGGTCAAGCCCTGTAAAGTCGATTGTGGTATTACGGTTGAGGTAATTGAAACCCACTACCCACGACCCTGCATCCTTGAGCTGGTATTTTGAGTAGCAGTAGGCTGCTGCGTGGCTATAGCGGCGGTGATTGAATATATAGAATCCCATCAGCGATTTCTGATCGGTCTTAAGCCCATTGAATGGTATCGACACCTCAGTGTCCTTGAATATTTCGCCTACGTGCGTAAGTCGGGCTCCCCCATCGATAGTCTGCCGGGTATAGTCGATGGTAAATCGCGAACATGTGAAATTCAGGTTAAAGTTAGTACGCTTGCTATGATTGTGGGCCAGTAGCTCGTTGGCGTTGAACATATAGCCCACCGACACAGCCATGAACGACACATATCCTCCCACGTCGGCGTAGAAATCGGAACTTATACGCACCTGCTCGCGATGCGGAAAGAAGAACGAGTAGTTTTGCATCCAGTTGAACGTTTTGGCCTGCGCCTTCCAGTTTTTGCCGGTAGAAACCACATATTCGGGGTCGTAAGAGTTGAATACCCGGTCGCCCCAATTGTACACATTGAGAGCAAAGCGAGGGAAACGCGGATAGTCCACCCCAGGTTCATTTATATGAAATCCGTTGTCAATCAGCTGCTTTATCCAGCGTGTAGAACTATGACCCGACACCGTATCAGTTACCGCAGCCACAGAATCAACATCCTCTACCTCAGCATGCGCATCGGGGCAGAGCAACAACGTGAACAAAAACGCTATGAGTGTTAGTATTCGTTTATGCATATTTCCAAATGCAAAGATAACTTAAAAATATCGTTATTACGACAAGAATGACGTAAATTTGCATATTATGCAAAGACTATTAAGTACTCTCTTTTTGATTCTGGCGCTCGCTGCGGCCAACGCCAAAGGTGGACTACCACAAGGCCTCGGGCAAGAAGCCTCTGTAGGCGTGTATATTAAGGACCTCAAAACCGGCAAAGTGCTTGCCGACGAGAACGCCCAAAAGTCGTTCACACCGGCAAGTATACAAAAATCACTCCCTGTGGCGGCTGCTCTTACCAAACTCGGGCCCGACTACCGGTTTACTACCACTGTGACCCTTGAAGGGAAGCGACAAGGCAACCAATTGCGAGGCAATGTCGTAATCAACCCATCGGGCGATCCTACAATCGGTGGCCGAGGCAACGAGGATGACGGATTTGTGAAAGGCGTGGCCGATGCCATAGCCGCAACAGGCATAAAGAGTATCACCGGCACAGTGATAGTCGACGACAAGAAGTGGCCCGACAAGGGATTTAATCCCAATTGGGAAATCAGTGACTCTAAATATGACTATGGTGTGGGGTGGTGGCCGATGAATTTCCACCACAATATGGTGCTTGTACGAGGCCGCAAAAAACGTTCAAGCTGGCAACCTACAAAAAACCCATCATCGGTTGTGACCTCCAAGATTATCGCCGCGCTCAAGGCCAAAGGGATCACTGTGGGCAAGACTCCGATAGCCAATCCCAAAGGTAAGACCGAGCTGGTGTACACCTTCACATCCGAACCTCTGAGCGAGCTGGCCCGCGACCTGATGCATCGCAGCGACAACCTCATGGCTGAGGCCGTGCTACGCGCGCTTGCCCCGGGCAAGTCGCGCCAAGATGCCATCGACGCCGAGTTTAAGATACTCAAGGAGCAAGGAGCCAACTTAGGTAAGATCTCTCAATACGACGGCAGCGGATTGGCCCGCTCCAACTCATTGACACCCCGCGCCATGGGAAGCCTGCTCGAAGCAATGGCCGGCAATCAGACCTATGTCGATGTATTTCCCCGCGCAGGATGCGATGGAACTGTCAAGAAATTCCTTAAAGACACCCCATTTGAGGGGTGCTTGGCCGTGAAAAGCGGATCGATGAAACGTGTAGTATGCTACGCCGGCTATCTCACTGACGAAAATGGAGCACCCACCCATGTAGTTGTTCTCATGGTCAACGGATCGGTGAAGTCGGGCAACGAGATACGTAAGTCGTTGCAAGAATTCCTATTAAAAACACTTTGAATTACACTCTGAACCTGGCCTCAGCGCATCAGAAAGGGTAGCCAATGGCAAGGTGGAAGGCCAACGACTTGCCAAACGATGTCATGTTGTAATATCCTCGGCGCCCTGTGTCATAGGGGGCATGGATGCCTATACCTAAGTCGCCCCTCACCACGAGCATCGATATGTCGAAGCGCAGTCCCACACCTGTACCTACTGCAAGATCCTTGAGGAAAGTAGATGCCTGAAGCTTGCCTCCGGGGCGTTGTGGGTCATCCTTAAGCAACCACACATTGCCGGTGTCGAGAAATGCAGCTCCATGCAGCGGACCAAGTATGGGGAAACGGTACTCTACATTAAACTCAAACTTGAAAGTACCGGTCTGGTCAAAGTAGCCGTTGACGTCGCTCGCAGGCGCACGATAGCTACCTGGGCCTATTGAACGCACGGTAAACGCCCTCACTGAGTTAGCTCCTCCGCAATAGAACTGCTCGCTATAGGGCACCTCCTTAGAGTTGGCATAGGGGTGTACCGCACCCACGGCCGCACGCGTCACGAGCCACTGATCGCCTCGACCAATGCGCCGGCCCCACACAAGTTGAGTGGTACCCTTGACAAACTGCGAGAACGGTGTCTTGAACAACCGTTTCTCCCCCTTCTTGCCACATAGTTCATAGATACCCCAGAAAATATTGCCAGCCTCGGCAGCGGTAAAAGTCCAGTTGAGGGTATTATCGTGGCCGAATGCCCGGTCGTAGACGTAGGTAAACGCCATCTGAGGTATAAACTGGCTCTGGAAGCTCAGTGCTACAGCCGGATTCTGACTCATGATTGAGTCAAACTCGTGAGTGGTGTGTAGCAACTTGGTGTAAGTGAGCTTGAGGGGAGTATAAGTACACGAAGCATATCTTGTAGCACGCCAATCGTAGTTGAACGAGGTGTTAAACTGAGCCAACTTGAAGTAATGGGGACGATTGAGTATGTCGGCTCCAAGGGTGATTCGAGTCCAGTTTTGTGCTCGTCTGCGTCGTGGTATGAATTTCGGGGCCAGCAGCCTCGGGAATGATAGCGATGTATTGAGTCCAAACTCGTAGGAGTTGAACATCGAGCGGTGAGCCTCATGCCCGGTCTGCCACTCGTATGATCCGGTGAGGTTGACCGAGAACTGCTCTCCACCCCCAAATACATTGCGATTGGTGACACCAAACGACAGGCCGGGGCCTATGTATGAATTGGACTTGGACGAAGCATTGACCTCGAGCGCAGCCTCAAGTGGACGGTCGAAAGTACATGATATGGCCACATCGAGAAGCCGCTCTTTCGATAGTGTGTCGGGTATCACATCGATTGATATGGCATTGAAGATACCGAGCCGCGACAGATACGTCTGGGTGCGGTCCATATCCCTCACCGAGAATATCTTACCCTCACGGAATGTGACATTTTCATCGATCAGTGAGCGTCGGAAACGCGACGGCATCATCTGTATCAACGTGCCACGCTTTGTTATCACTGTATCGGGCGTCCCTCCCCCACCGTTGCGGTAAATGTAGGTGGTGACACTACCGGTGCGGTAACGCTGCAGAGCCACAGCAGGCACATTGCTGGCAATATCAAGCTTGAGCGCGATACGATGCGGATGAATGGTAGAGTCGGCCATGTATTCGATAAACTCAGGGCGGAAGAAGTAGTACCCGCGGTTGCGCAGCGAGTTGGCTATGGTGGTTCGCACCATCGACAGGGAGTCGGTGCTGTATCGCTCTCCACTGCGAAGGTAGGGTATCCTTACTGCCACCGAGTCGATCAGATGATTGATATGACTGGTATCGGGGAGCAGATGAATGTCGCTCAGCGTATACTCAGGGCCGGCGGCAATATTGTAGCGTATCTTAGCTTTACGCGGATTCTTACCCTGCACAAGCTCGTAGGAGGAGTGTCCGCTGAAATATCCGTTGTTGTCGAGTATCTGGTCGAGCATGTCGACACGCACCTCGGGGCGCACGTCCGACACAAGTACTGGGTCGACCACCAGCTTCTCATACAACCAATGTTTGATACCCTTTGGTGGATTGTCCCAATTGTTGTAAACCCACAGGCCCAGCGGGAATGGCACGCGGTAGCTCACCGAGCCAAACAGCGGATTGTTGGGCTTTACGGCCACAGCTTCTTCGAGGGCTTCAACAACACCCGATGGCACTTTCGCTCCGTCGACGCCCTTCACGTCTACCGCCTTTACACCGGTATATAGTATCTCCCCCTCAGGTAGCCGCCTGGTGGTGGAGCACGCTGCCAATAGCAACAGTATGATTACATATAGTGCGTATCTGAATGATTTCATTGCTGCTGGGTTTCAGTTGTTTGGTCGGCTGGGATGATAGGCGCACCCTGCTGAGGCAGTACTACTTCCTGCTCTTTCTTGCGGCGGCGGGGAAACCATCGGAACATATCGCCAATCTTCTTAATCTTGCGCTTATACACGAAGCCCACACCGGTCTGAATCACTTCTCCCTCGAGTATGCTCTCATACCCCACGTGGCGGAACAGGCGCACGTACATGGTACCGCTCTTATTGAGCAGATACTCGAATGATATGTCGTTGATGAGATTTTGCGAGAAGTTTTCATCGGCGTTGGCGTCGGTCGAGTAATTTCCTCCCACTACAATCTTGAATCGGTTGTTGAACAGCGATTTCGACACCTGATAGCTGTAGCTCGTGGTGGTCGACGACGCTCCATCGGTGGTCTGGTTGTACTGATCGATGCCGAATGACAGATCGACTCCCTTGATATTGTTGGCAGCCCATGTGTTGAGGGTCGATTCAAGGAATGAGTACAGCATATTACCTCCGATATTGGCGTTACCCTTGGTGCCCGCACCGGTATATAGGCCGTAGAGCAGGATATTCATTGCCTGATTGGCGCGTTGGTCGGGACTCATCGACTGCAATTCATTCTGCACGGTGATATCATCGTCGGTCGATAGGTCGAATGCCACATTCATGTTGTCGAGTGTGTTTGTGACCGACAGTCCTACGTCGAAGTTGATGAGACGTGAGTTCTGCCCCTCTTGAGTCACATTGGCCTTGATGCGGTCTACGGCATGAATATTGAGTATCGGGTTGAGCATATCGCCGTTGAAGGCCACATAGCTACCTTCCTGGAAGTCAAATCGCTTCTCTCCGATCACCGGCAATGAGTAGCGCGCAAATCCCTTGTTGATGGTGTAGCGCCCGGTGAAGCGTGAGTCGTTCATATAGTTGAGGGTATAGTTGAGGGTGCCTTGACCTTCAAGCTGTACTTTGTCGGTACCATCGGCCGACAGATCGACATTAAATACCGTGCCAGGGTCGATGCGCAGCATAGCGTCTATACTCATCAGCATCCCCGATCGGGCTATTGTGTCGGCCTGAGCCACCTGTGCGGTGTCGTTGAAGTTGACGAAGTGAACCATGTCGCCTGTCGAACGGCTGGCTATCACCGACTCGGCCTCGGGCATGATGTAGGTCACATTGGTGCCGGGTAGCACATCGAGCTCGGCATCAACCCTGAGGAAGTTCATGTTACCCTTCACCTGGGTATCGAAATTGATAAATGCCTTGCCGTAGGCGTCGGCTCCTCGGGGGCGGTCGGAACCTACGATCTGCATGTTGCTGGCCTTCATGTCAAGATCGATCGATGGATTGCTCATGCTATTGAGGTCAACCTTACCATTGATTGCCAATGGATTATCATTCACCGCCCGAATCGTAAAGTTGTTTAGCATCACGATATTGCTGTCGACGGGTATCTTCTCATCGGAGAATACAAGGTTTGTGCCGATCATACCGACCTTGACTGCCGCCGAGTCAAATTGCAAGTAGCCATTAAATCGCGGAGCTGTCATCTCGCCCGTTATCTCCATGGTGCCGTTGAGCATTCCCGACAATGTGGCTACGCCAGGGGGCAGGAAGGGGTTGGCCACCTTAAGCGGGAAGTGTATCATCGAGAAGTCGAGCAGGAATGGGTGCTCGCTTGTGGTGTCGTTGAGCGCTCCACGGGCCGTGATTGTGCGAACACCGTCGACCAGCAGCGCCACATCGGCATTAAGCGCTCCATTCTTCTCTGTGATCAGATCGACGTCGAGCTCAAAGTCGCCCACGCGCTCCTTACCATAAATCAGGTTGTTTACAGCCACATCTCCCTTACCGTTGAGCTTGTTTTCACCCCAGTTAAAACGCATATCGGCCGATACCGCGCCACTCACCGGTGGGGCGAATGGGTTAACGGCAATCCAGTCGGCGATCTGTAGGTCGCTTATTTTCAGCACTACATCTTCTTGACCCTCCACGCCTTCCACGTGATCAGTGATCAGCTCGATGGAGCTGCCCGACTCATTTTTCATCTTGAGGTTGGCATCTATGTGGTGGGTAAGGAATGCGTATGTTATCTCGTTGTCGTAGTTGATATTCCACTTTTTATAGCCGATAATCGGGTGGTAGGGGGCAAGCTTCAGTGCCACGATTGAGTCGCTGAATGTTGCCTTTGCACCGAGCATGTAGCCCGTTTCACCCTTGATGTTGCGCTGATGCAGCATCAACGCAAGGTTGTCGTCGGCCACATAGCCGCTTGCATCAACCGAAGCCCACTCATCGAATGTGCCAGGGGAATTGCGCATAGCTCCCTTAAATAGCAGGTAGTTGTCTTGCTGATTGAGGTTTAGGCTGATTGTGTCGAGTGTGGTGGCACCCATCCTCAGTGTTTTCACCATGGCCGTGGCGCGCATTATCGAGTCGTTGTTGGCCTCAATGTTCAGCGAGTTGAAGGCCATGTCGCTTCCGGCGAGCACATCGCTTATTATGTTGTTGCGTCCTGCTGTAAGTGAGATGTTAAATGGCGGCAGCGATTTCTGCAGACTCAGCACATCCAGGCGTTTCTCCTCCATGATTTTAGTCATGTCGTCGCCAGCGAGGGTAAAGTGCTTCATCAGCTCATCGAGCGAGCATGGGAAGTCGGCAGCAAGGTGCATATCGGCATCATCAACACGCATCGATACTATCGAGTCATTCATCACTCCATGGAGCAGCATGTTCTTCTGACTTATGTTCATCCCCTCTTGTCGCCATTCAAGGTCGTCGATGCTCATAATTGCGTCAATCGAGCTGAAATCGGAATTCAGGTCGGCTTCACCCTTGAACGACATCGAACCGTATGCTTCAGTGGTCGACATACCCAGCGCCATCAGGTCGATATGGCGTATTCGCCCGTCATAGTCCCAATGCAGGTTCTTGCCGGCAAGGTTGCCAGCTGCGGCTATGTCAAGGTCAACATCGGGATTGGCCGAGCTCAGCGTCACGTTGCTATTGCCATCCTCTATCTTGGCCTTCAAAGCTATATCCTTGTATGTCACCTTTTCATACTCCACTTCATCGATTATTATCTCTGCGTCGAGCTTCATCTTGGGTGAAAATACGTCATACCCCTGACCGTCTACTTTTATGCTGCCCGTTAAGGCTCCAACACCCATGGTGGGGAGGAACGAATTGAGCGGAAAGCGGTTTATATCTATGTCGGCCTTAAATTTCTCTGGGGTTTTAATCCACGAGCCGTCAAGCGCTACTCGGCCAAGGCCCGACACGGCTTTAAGATTGCCGGTGATTGCCGAGGGTTTGTACACCACATGGCCGTCGAGTGTCAGCGGGGCTATGTTGATCATGCTCGATGTACTCTTGTCGAGGAAGATGCTTTTTGCGAAGTCCACATTGGCGATGTTGCCGCCGATATCGATTGTACCGTCAATCTGCTCTGGATCCATCGGATTATTGATTTCACCACTGAGGCTAAAGTTGAAGTGCCGTGGTATACCCGCTGAGAATTGCTTGAGGTCGATATGACTGGCCGTACCGCTCAGGTCTGTGATAATATCTATATCGGTGTCGGGGCCCAGTCCGCTGGTGTAGGTTGCGAGGTCGGGGAATGCCAGATTGACGTCGCGCACCCCCACATGTCCGTTCATCATCAGTCCGAGGGGCAACGTTGGGTCGGTAGTAAGCTCACCCACACCCATATATCCGTCGATTCTGAGTTGGGAATTGGGGGTGGCTATATTGAAGCCGTCGACACGCATCATCGTTGAGTCCATCTCAAAGAGTCCCGTTGCGCCGAGCTGCAAGCCCGATCGCTCGTTGCCACGAAGTTCGCGCACTGGCACACGCACCTCTATCAACTTGTTGTAGAATGAGTCAATTTTGATGCTTATATCCGTACCCTCCAGATAGTTGAAATCGAGACCGGGTAGTGGCTTGGCTCCGCTGACTGCATATAGCGCCTCACGGGCAGTAAGGCTCAACTTGTCACCCCTCACGGTCCATGGTATCGTAGGATTGGGATCGTATGCCTCAGGCAATGAGTCGGGGATGACGGCGGGATATATGTACCGTGCTGTCACATCGCGCACATCAAGCTCATCAGCATGTATGTCGTGTCGGCCCATGTCGACCGTGCCATTGCGCAGCACGGCATACGGCACTGTGGCGCTCAAGGTGTCGATCAGCGACTCGTATGTCATGGTATATTGCACATTTTTGAGTTCCAACGTGTTGGCATGTATAAACCATGGGGTCGGTGTCACTGTGTCGAGTGGAATGGGGGTGGTGTCGTTTTTCAAGGCCAGGAACATGCGTCCGTCGCTCAACGAAGCCGCATCAACCTCTATCCGCGAGGTGGCGAGGCTCACCGTAGTGCGTCCCACATTGAGGTTAGCCTTGCGTATGGTCATATACATCGCGGAGTCGGGGGTTCCCATAGTGAAGGTGGCATCCGAAATGTCGGCGCGCGACAGCTCCACACGCATCCCCAGCAGCGGCAGCAGCGACATGTCAAGATCAACCGACTTGGCCCCAAGTGTGGTGTCGCCATCCTCGATCATCAGCAAGCCCTGGGCCTCAAGGTCGAGAGGGAAATTGAGCCGAAAGTAGTCGAGCTTGAACACACGCGTGTCGCTATTCATACCCTTGACCACCGCATCAACAGTTACACCCTGAAACCAAGGTGTGTAAATCATATATAACAAGTTTGCTACCAGCAGTATCACAACCACCGGCAGCCACAGCAACGTCGATCCTATGATTTTTACAATCCTCGCTTTCAAATCCAATACGTAGCTGAAATGCAATAATTACAATTACAATTTTCGATGCTCTTCAATTGTCTTGTCAAAAATACGTCAATTTCACATTTCTACACAATTTATTCGCAATTTTTTCATCATCGTTTTATCAACTCGATAGCTAATAACAATCGTTCACAATATTTTTCACCCAATTTTATTACCTTTGTGGCTATCTTTACCCACTCATTTACACACTAATATGAAGCTAAATCTTATCGCTATACTTGCCTCAATCATATCTTTTGCCTGCGCACCATTAGCATGGAGCGTGGCAGCTCCCCCCTACCCCATCGAGGTGAGATGCGACGACGGCTCCACAATGATGGTCAACGTCCACGGCGACGAGAGGGCGCACTTCTTCACCGACATGCAGGGTCGCATGCTCATGTCTACCGACGCTGGTTTTCGCCTTGCATCGCAGGCCGAGGCTCAGATGATGTTGTCGTCTATGCCGTCGGCCGGCGCCCCACAGGTGGAAGGCTCTACATTCCCCACCACAGGCTCGCCGCGGGCGCTGGTGATTCTCGTGGAATTTGCCGACAATGCCTTCAGCATCGATGATCCCTACCAGGTCTACTCCGACATGCTTTCGCTACCTGGGTTCTCACGCGACGGCGCGACAGGATCGATTGCCGACTACTTCCGCGACTCCTCTTTCGGACAGTTCACCCCGCAGTTCGACCTCTACGGCCCTGTAAAGCTCTCGCAGCCAATGAGCTATTATGGCACAAACAAGAGTAACGGCGACGACATCCGCCCCGATGAGATGGTGACCGAGGCTTGCGAGCTACTCGACGATATAATCGATTTTCACAACTACGATGCCGATGGCGATAGCGTGATCGACAATGTCTATGTGTTCTACGCCGGCTATGGCGAAAACGACTCGGGCTTGCGCTCCACAATATGGCCCCACTCGTGGGATATTGCCGTACCTGCCCCCGGCGGCGCTGGTCGCACTGTGTATTTCGACGGTCTCCTTATCAACCATTACGCCTGCTCCAACGAACTTCGCGGCGGCACCACCAAGCTATCGGGCATTGGCACGTTCGTTCATGAGTTCGGACACGTGCTCGGCCTCCCCGACCTATACTCCACCCGCTCTTCCATCCCCTTCACTCCCGGCGCTTATTCAGTAATGGACCGAGGCAGCTACAACAACGATTGTCACACTCCACCCCATTACTCGGCCTACGAGCGCTACGCCCTTGGCTGGGTTGAGCCATCGCAGCTTTCCGACCCCGCCGATGTGGAGCTCCGCAGCATCGACAATGGTGGCTACGCCGACATTTCTATCATCACCACGTCCAACCCCTACGAATACTATCTGCTCGAAAATCGCCAGCAATCTTCTTGGGATGAATACATCCCCGGGCATGGCATGATACTGTGGCACATCGACTACGACCCCGATATCTGGGACCAGAACACCGTTAATACATCTGCCAACCACCTGCGCGTCGACCTCGTAGAGGCCGATGGTATCGCTACTTCCGCCACCCGTGCAGGCGACACATTCCCAGGCACCTCTAAAGTCACCTCATTCAACGACTTCCACCCCTGGACAGGCGAAACCCTCGACGCTCCCATTACCGAGATCACCGAAACCCCCGACTCGCTCATCACATTCAAATTCCGCGGCGGCGCCTCAGGCGGCATCCATGCGATCACCACCGATCCCGCTTCCACCACCAAGCCCCGCCTTATCATCTACCCCGACATACCCAATCCCGAACAGACCTGCACTCAAACATATTACGACCTCCAAGGCCGCATAGTCACAAACCCCACCCTCGGCCAGCTCCTCTTCCTCCTCCCTTAGCCTGATAAGGTTGAAAGGTTGATGAGTTGGGGTGCCAGGTAGGGACGCGATTCTTCGCGTCCGCATGAAATAGCTTGCCGCGATGCGTGGCATCTGCGGCAACGCGCGGCGTGGCCGCGCGTCACGTTAGCCGCATGCAAGTGCGCCGTCAGGTGCACGCAG
This sequence comes from uncultured Porphyromonadaceae bacterium, assembly GCA_947175715.1. Classification (GTDB taxonomy): domain Bacteria; phylum Bacteroidota; class Bacteroidia; order Bacteroidales; family Muribaculaceae; genus JAJPXC01. The sequence continues at coordinate 1,092 of CAMWOD010000006.1, read as the reverse complement.
CTTGCGGTATAAGTCTCCTACAAAATCACGGCTGCGTAGCTGCCGGTCTATGTATCGGACCATGACATCGTCTCTCCGAGGCTCATGATGATGGTGGGGTTCCTTTCCCCAGGTTGCGGTCTTCGACCTCCACCAGGGGCTGTCAACTACCGCCGGCTCTCCGAGCCGACATAACCCTTACCATCGTGGCGAACCTAATAGAGGAAGGGCTGCGAAGATGGCCGTGAGCTATATCGTAATCCATAATTACTGTCTACGGGAGGAGCCACGGATGTGACGATGTTGTAGTTAACCCCGCATGACGGGAGCGAAGCGACCGAGTGCGGGGAATGACTCACCCGCAAAAGTTCGGAGTGCCGGAGGCATGATGTAATGTTGGATGAGGCGCGGCGCTCCAGCCAGCGTTATGGACCCTATGGACTCTAAAGCCCCTAAAGGCCCAGAAGACCTTACCAATCCTAATTACTAATTACTAATTCTTAATTGCCGGAAATGAGTGAGCCCGGGCGCTTGGGGCGTCCGGGCTCGGTTGGAAGGGTGGCTGCGACCTACTCTCCCGCTTTCGCAGTACCATCGGCGCGGTGGGGCTTAACTTCTCTGTTCGGGATGGGAAGAGGTGGATCCCCCACGCTGTGGCAGCCTTAATGTCGTCAGGGCCGGGACCGGGCGGAAGCGGCGACCTTCAAAACTCGCGCGGCTCTTGTCGGCCGAACACCGGGCACGGGGAGACTCCCCAGCGTCCTGTGATTTGTCTTTTCTCGGCCCCCGCCCCTTGCGGGGGAGGGGCCTCCAGAAAGGTCTCGGGCTATTAGTACCGCTCGGCTGTGGGCATCGCTGCCCCTGCACCTGCGGCCTATCGACGTCGTCGTCTGCGACGGCCCTCATTGGCGGAGATCTAATCTTGGGGGGGGCTTCGCGCTTAGATGCTTTCAGCGCTTATCCTGGCCCGACGCGGCTACCCGGCCGTGCCCCTGGCGGGACAACCGGCGCACCGGAGGTCGGTCCAACACGGTCCTCTCGTACTAGTGTCGGGTCCCCGCAAATCTCCAACGCCCACAACAGATAGAGACCGAACTGTCTCACGACGTTCTG
>CAMWOD010000005.1 GCA_947175715.1 uncultured Porphyromonadaceae bacterium | reverse complement strand
CAGCACACTCTCCTCTACAATATAGCCTAAATGGCCCATCAAAATTCCGACGAAAAGCACAAATGTGACGCCTAATGATACTCCGCAAAATTTGATTTTACCCAAAAACACACCCAGGGCGATAACAAACGAGTAAAGCACTATAGTACTCGCCAAGTTGATGTTGCCAGGGGCTAATAGAGTATTAATCAACTCCATACCTTAAAATTGTAATGTTTGAAAACGTTGTGTTGCCGCTTAATATGCTATGCGGCGCTAAATCCTTATCTTTTTTACGACCGCGAAGTTACAAATTTTTTGTGTATTTTTGTGGGCAATAAATCATCAGCGAAATTCAAGATGACTGTTAAAGACTCAATGCGCGAGATTCTTCAGGCCGAAAGCCGTGCCATCGCCGAGATTCCCGTCACCGACAGCTACGACCGCGCCGTGGAGCTCATCATCGAGCATGTACACCGTCGTGCGGGGAAACTTGTCACCTCAGGCATGGGAAAGGCAGGGCAGATAGCCATGAACATCGCCACAACTTTCAGCTCAACCGGCACCCCGGCCATCAACCTGCACCCCAGTGAGGCGCAGCATGGCGACCTGGGAGTGTTGCAGCCCAACGACGTGATGCTCCTGATCTCCAACTCGGGAAAAACTTGCGAAATCCTGGCTCTGGTTGACCTTGCACGCAATCTCTATCCGCAACTCCCCATCATCGTAATAACCGGCAACCCCGATTCACCACTTGCCGAAGCTGCCGACGCCGCACTCGTCACCGCCGGAGCTCCAGAGGTGTGCCCGCTGGGCATGACCCCCACCACCTCCACAACGATGATGACCGTGATAGGCGACGTGCTGGTAGTCAATGTGATGCGCCTAACTGGTTTTACTGTGGCTGATTATGCCAAGCGCCATCACGGCGGCTATCTGGGTCATCTATCACGCAGCAACTCATGAATGCCGACCGAAAAATCATCGTAATCGGCGAGCTGGGCATCGAGATCCCAGTAGACTCCACAGGGAAGCCGGGTGATACTCGCCCCGGAGGGCGCCTGCTCAATATCGCACTCAATCTGGCAAAAGATGGAATACCGGTGGAAATGGTGGGCGACATGGGTTCTGACCCCATGGGCGACTTAGTGATGCGATACCTCACAGATAATAATGTGGGTGTGCGCTCGGTCGACCGCTATACCGACGGACTTACACCTGTGACCTTCGACTTCGGCGACCGTCTTGTGCGCTATGCCACCACCCCTGCCGACCAGCTCGATGTGGTGTGGCCACGCATCAACCCGGGCGACCTTGTGGTCTTTGGAGGATATTACTCCCTCGACGAGCGTGTGCGCCCCCGATTGTTACAACTTCTGTCCAACGCTCAGGAAATGAAAGCGTTGCTCATATATCTGCCAGGCTTCAATCCTCAGCTTGCGCCACGTATCACCCGCGTGATGCCATCGCTGCTTGAAAATATGGAGATGGCATCGACACTTGTTACCACCACCGCCGACCTATGTCAGATCTACGCTAACGAGGGTAATGACCCTGTGCGCTGCTACCGCGACCACATCTTCTATTACGCACCCCGATTGGTCAACATCGACCAAGCCTCAGGTCGAATTGAAGTGATGGGAGGCACCGAGAACTCATCGTCGCACACCTCACTACCTGTGTCAACACTCGATGGCCTTGCGCAATCAATATCACAGATTATCAGCAAAATATATCACAACCAACCACTCAACAACTAACGATATGTCAACCTCACTGGCCGGAGCCGCTCCCCACATCACACCCAATGCTCACCCCGACACCCGCGTGGCCATCGTTGCCGCTCGCTGGAACGCACACATCACAGGCGCTCTAACCGAAGGTGCACTCGACGTGCTTCACCGTGCCGGGCTAAGGCCTGAAAACACTCCAGTACTCCAGGTTCCGGGTACCGTCGAACTCACCTATGCGGCGGCAACACTGGCCGCCGACGCCGACATCGACGCAGTGATAGTGATAGGTTGTGTGATACGTGGTGGCACACCCCACTTCGACTATGTATGTCAGAGTGTTACGCAAGGCAGTACCATGCTCAACGCACGTGGCGAGGTGCCTGTGATATTCGGTGTGCTCACTGTCGATTGCGAGCAGGATGCCCTCGACCGCGCCGGAGGCTCACTCGGCAACAAAGGCGCTGAAGCTGCCGAAGCCGCCCTCGACATGGTCAATTTCACACGCCGCGTACTCTCTGAGGAATACAAAAAAGCATGATCGACGGCAGCATCATCGGCTACGACGGCAAGCGGGCGGTGCTGAACTTCACCGGGCTTGGCAATTACAGCCGTCTCATCATCGAGTCGGTGGCCGACGCTCTCCCACACGCCCAGCTACGTGTATACACCCCGTGCACCAGCGATAATCCACGCTTGCGCCCGATGCTTTCGCACCCAAATGTTGCGCTTTGCACCCCCACCGGCAGGATGTGGCAACACCTACGCCCGGTGTGGCGCTCATACGGTATCACCTCTCAACTAAAGAATGATAAAGTAGCACTATATCACGGACTTAGCGGCGAGCTGCCTCTCAATATCGTCAAAGCAGGCATACCCACCGTGGTGACTGTGCACGACCTCATCTTCCGCCGTCATCCCGAGTACTACAAGCCCATCGACCGCACGATTTACGACTACAAATTTCGGCGGGCCTGCCATGACGCCACACGCATCATAGCAATAAGCGAGCGCACAAAACTCGACATTATTGAATATTACGGAACCGACCCCTCAAAAATCGATGTGATATACCAAGGGTGCGACCCACAGTTCACCCGCGATGTGCCTGACGATGAAATCAACAACATCAAGAGCATCTATCAGCTGCCCGATCGCTATATCGTAAGCGTGGGCACCGTGGAAGAACGTAAAAACCAGCTTCTTGCCGTAAAGGCACTACCACTACTTCCTACCGACATCAAATTGGTGATAGTTGGGCGCAAGACCCCCTACGCCGCCACAATCCAAGCTTACGCCAACAGCCACGGCCTGTCGCATCGCATCATCATGATTGACAATGCACCCTTCGCTCACCTGCCCGCACTCTACGCAGGTGCCGTGGCATCGACCTACACATCACGCTATGAGGGTTTTGGCATACCAGTAATTGAGTCAATCGGAGTGGGTACACCCTGCGTAGTGGCTACCGGCAGCTGCCTTGAGGAAGCCGGAGGGCCACACACACCGGCAGTCGACCCCGATGCCCCCGAGGCATTGGCACAAGCCCTCAATGGCATCATCGACGGCACCTCAGCCGATATTGCATTACTGCGCAACTACATCAAGCGCTTCAATGCCACCGATTTCACTCACCAAATCATCGAAACTTACCAAAAAGCTATCACCCAATATGGCCAACGACAATAAAAAAGTATTAATAGTGGGCGCCGGTGGATTTATCGGGGGCTTCATCGCTAAGGAAGGCCTGCGCCGGGGCTACAAAGTGTGGGCCGGAGTGCGTGCAACGACCTCACGCCGCTATCTCGACTACAAAGACCTCAATTTCGCCATCTTCGACTACGATTCCCCCCAGAGTATAGCCAACACGCTCAAGAGCCTCCTCCCCGAGGGTGAACGATTCGACTACATCATCTACAACTTAGGTGCGACAAAATGTGCCAATTTCCTGGACTTCAACCGCATAAATTTCGACTATCTGCGCAATTTCACTCAAGCGCTCACCGACACCGACATGGTGCCCGAACGATTCCTGATGATGAGCAGTCTGAGCGCCGTGGGTCCTATAGCCGAGGACGACTATCGCCCTATCACTGAGCGTGATATACCACAGCCAAATACACGTTACGGAGTATCGAAAACCAAGGCCGAAACACACCTGATGTCGCTCCCCGACTTCCCTTACATCATATTCCGCGCCACCGGAGTCTATGGCCCCCACGAGCAGGACTACCTGATGATGATCAAGTGCATCGACCGACACTTCGACTTCGGCGTAGGCTTCAAAAAGCAGCTCCTCACATTTATATATGTCGAAGACCTTGTCAATGCCATGTACGATGCTCTTGAATCGGGTGTGAAGCAGCGCGTCTACAATATCGCTGAACCCCGCAGCTATACCCAGCGCGAATTTCGTAGTATCGTATCCAAGGAACTGGGTCGCAAGTGGGTAATACCGTTGAAACTCCCCATGTGGATGGTATATGTAGCCTCGTCAGCTGCCGAACAGATAGGAAAACTGCGCATGAAGCCCTCGACACTCAACCGCGACAAATACCGCATACTCAAGCAGCGCAACTGGGCTTGCTCGGTCGAAGCCGCCGAGCGCGATTTCGGCTTCATAGTGAAATATCCCCTGGTCGATGGCGTAAAGGCCACCGTGGCCGCCTACCTCGATGCGAAAAAGAAGTAGTAGCTTCACAGAACATATTTTATAGCGTCGGCGTTATAAAAATAGCGTAAAAACTATTTATTCACACCGTCATGATGTCACCACTCGTTATCCCCACTCACCACATAGCCAATAAGATAGTGGATGTGATCAATCGCATCCTCGACTTCATGGGCTTCGATCATCACCCTCTGCTACAAGAGATTATCTACGTAGCGTTTATCGTTGCTATCGGTCTTGCCGCCGGATGGTTGGTAAGAAAGATACTGGTGTGGGTAATACGCAAGATACTTGAAATCCATGACTCACAGCTGGGGCGCGACATCATCAAGCACAAGCTTATCACGCGTGCCAGCCACATGGTGCCCCCCCTTATCTTCCTCTCGCTCATTCCCGTGGCTTTTGACGCTGAGCCCCGCACTCTCGACATCCTTGAGCGACTGGTGATAATCTACGCCCTAATAGCCACTGGTGTGGCAGTAAATGCGTTGCTGGTATTCGCCTGGAGCCGCTATGACGAGAATGAGAACACCGAAAACCACCCCCTACGAGGCGTACTCAATGTGTGCCAGGGTATAGTGTGGATAGTAGTGGTGATAATCGCGATCTCGGTGTTGCTTGACAAATCGCCGGCATATCTGCTCACCGGGCTTGGAGCCTTTGCAGCCGCCCTGATGCTGATATTCAAGGATAGCATACTCGGCTTTGTGGCAGGTATTCAGCTCTCGCAGAACGATATGCTGCGTGTGGGTGACTGGATTGCCGTACCATCGACCAACGCCAACGGCACCGTAATCGATGTGACCCTCACAGTAGTAAAAGTGCAAAACTGGGACAACACCATAGTAATGCTACCTCCCTACACGCTGGTGTCGACATCGTTCCAGAACTGGCGCGGCATGTTTGATTCGGGATGCCGACGCATAGCACGCCAAATATACATCGACAACTCCACCATAGCTCCCCTTGCCGATGGCGAGGCCGATGCTCTGGTCAAGAGATTCCCAATACTCAAGGATTTTGTAGCCAACTATAAAGGTGTGGTGTACGACCCGGGCAAGTTTGCGGTTAACGGCACGATGGAAACCAACTTAGGACTATTCCGCGCTTACATGTGTCTGTATCTGCAACAGCATCCTGCCATATCGCACGATTCGCAGCTGCTCATACGCCTGATGGAACCCGTACAGGCCGGCACACCGTTGCAGATATATTGTTTCACCAACACCACCAAATGGACAGCCTACGAAGCCATACAGAGCGAAATCTTCGAGCATATCGCCGCCGTGGCTCCTGCATTCGGACTAATGATATTCAACGAGGCCGATGGTGCCGACCTGATCATTCACCAGGGTGCTCCGGTCAACGCCGGACCACCTCCCGGCCCTATCAACGCTCAGCTCAATTCACAGACCGCTCAGGCGAATGGGGCTACTGCCTCCGGGTCGTCCGACAAGCAGGCTTAGGCCTTGGCCATTGACTTCTTAAGGTGACGGTAGCGTGCTATCCACAGCCACGCCATCGAGGCGAAAAACAGCTATTATTTAAATGCTACTGTCTTGTTGTACACGAAGTTGGCCATTGTATAGACCACCATGCCTATCAGGGTTGCCACACCGTAGGAACTGAGAGTGAAGCCCATGATATCCCACTCCATGCCGCTGATAGGTGAATGGTTGTCGATGCCAAGCACCACGCCGAGCTGCAACACATAGCACAAGCCGAAGCCTATGGCAAATTTCACAGCCTCGCGGCGGAAGCTCTTCTTGGAGCGGAAAACCCATGTCTTATTCCACATAAACGAGTTCACCACTCCTGCGATATACCCAAGTGCATTGGATAGTACTTCGGGCACTCCGAGCAACGACTTGCACACGAAAATCACAATCAGCGTCACCATAGTGTTCATCACGCCCACTACGGCATACTTGATAAACTGAGTAGTGGCTTGTTGCTTTACGAGCTCTGAATTGGTCAGTGGCCTATCTTCAATATGTTGTTTCATATCATTCGCTTTTAATGATGGGGAGTGTCCAGTGATAATATGTGGCGAGCAGTCTTAAGATTATCACAGTGAAAGCGCAAGCCACACCCTGCCCTATAGGTGTTCCTCCCAACTGGCCCACAATCCAATACACCACGCCGCCGGCTATGCACGCCGTAGCATACACCTCCTTGCGGAAGAAGATTGGCTCCTGATTGATGAGAATATCGCGCAATACGCCACCAAACGCACCAGTGATCATACCCATGATCACGGCCACCCACATGGCAAATTCGGCATCAAGCGTTTTCTGGATTCCTATCACCACGAAGAGCGACAGACCAATGGTGTCAAATATATTGAGCATCCTGCCACTGCCTACCAACAGACGGCGGAACACGACCACCACGGCAAATGCTATCCCAGTAACGGCCACGTACCACCACGTCTGCATCCAGAACACCGGTATGCCAAGAAGCAGATCGCGTAAGGTACCGCCACCTATGGCAGTAACAAGGCCTACGGTATATGCGCCAAACCAATCAAACTCCTTGATCGACGCCCAGCGAATGCCGCTGATGGCAAACGCCACGGTGCCTATCACCTCTATCAGAAACAAAAATGATGACTCCAGCATAGGTTATTTCGACTTGTTATAATATCTGCACCACTCTTTTATGCCGCAGTTGAGACAATCGGGCCGGCGCGCCTTGCACACATATCGGCCATGCAGTATGAGCCAGTGATGGGCACGCGCCACCTTGTCGGCCGGGATATACTTCATCAGTGTGCGCTCAGTGTCGAGCGGTGTCTTGGCATCGGTAGTGAGGCCGATACGCTCCGACACCCTGAATACGTGAGTGTCAACAGCCATTGCCGCACGGTTGTATACCACGGCGAGTATCACGTTGGCCGTCTTACGTCCCACACCGGGTATGGTGAGCAGCTGGTCTATGTCCGACGGCACCTGCGAGTCGAATCTCTCCACCAGGGCTTGCGCCATGCCCAGCAGCGAGCGTGTCTTATTGTTGGGATAAGATACCGACTTTACGTACTCAAACACCTCCTCGGGGGTGGCAGCGGCCAGAGCTTCGGGTGTAGGATAAGCCTCAAAGAGCGGGGGAGTCACCATATTTACGCGCTTGTCGGTGCATTGTGCCGACAATATTACGGCTATAAGCAGGTGAAACGGGTTGCCATTGTAGTGCAACTCGGTCTTTGGGTCGGGCATTTCGGCCTCGAACCATTGAAGCACTTTGGCATATCGCTCCTTGATTGTCATGCGTATTGTTGAGTTATTTGAGCAAATGCTGTGTACCTACCAGGCCGAGGAAGCAAGCGCCAAGTCCACCCACCATTGTTATGGCTATATAAAGCAGAGCCGTGCCCATATCACCCTTCTCCACAAGCTCGATGGCGTCGCGGGTGAATGATGAATAGGTGGTATACCCTCCAAGCACTCCCACCGAGAAGAAAAGGCTCCACAGCCGGGAGAAATCATAGTGCAGGAAGAAGGCCGTAAAAATTCCTATTATCAGGCATCCTGATAGATTGATGGCCACGGTGTAGTAGTATGGGTTGTCGTCAAATACGCCTAAATAAGTGACGCCATGACGCGACATAGCGCCGATAGCCCCTCCCAGCCCTACAAGGGCAAATTCTAATACATGTGGAGACATAACAACTGGAGATTAACCGGGTATAAGCTTAATGAGCCGCTGTAAACTCCTTGAGGAATCGCACATCATTTTCCGAGAACATGCGCAGATCTTTCACCTGATACTTAAGGTTGGTGATGCGCTCCACGCCCATGCCCAGGGCAAAGCCGGTGTACTTCACCGGGTCGATGCCGCATGACTCGAGCACGTTGGGGTCGACCATGCCGCAACCGAGTATCTCCACCCATCCGGTGCCTTTGCAGAACGAGCACCCCTTGCCACCGCACAGGTTGCACGAAATATCCATTTCGGCCGACGGTTCGGTGAATGGGAAGTAGCTGGGACGCAGACGTATCTGTGTTTCGGGACCGAACATCTCCTGAGCGAAGTAGAGCAGAGTTTGACGCAGGTCGGCATACGACACATTCTCGTCCACATAAAGTGCCTCCACCTGGTGGAAGAAGCAGTGGGCACGCGCTGAGATAGCCTCGTTGCGGTAGACGCGTCCGGGGCAGATGATACGAATCGGGGGCTTCTGGCGCTCCATAGTGCGTGTCTGCACCGACGAGGTGTGGGTGCGGAGCAGCACGTCGGGGTTGCGCTGTATGAAGAAGGTGTCCTGCATATCGCGTGCGGGATGGTCGTCGGCGAAGTTTAGTGCTCCGAACACATGCCAGTCATCCTCCACCTCCGGGCCGTCGGCTATGGTAAAGCCCAGGCGGCGGAATATGGCGATGATCTCCTCGCGTACCAGCGACAGTGGGTGGCGTGTGCCAAGCTCCCAGGTCGATGCGTCGCGGGTGAGGTCGAGACCGTCGGCGGCGGTGTCGACATTCTCAAGCGACTCGCGCAGCGCATTGATACGCTCGGTGGCTTCCTCCTTGAGCTTGTTAAGTTCCTGACCTATCGTACGCTTTTGGTCGGCTGGAACGCTTCGGAAGTCGTTCATCAGCGACGGTATCAGACCCTTTTTACTCAGATATTTCACTCTCAATGCCTCTACCTGAGCCAGGTCGGCGGCAGTGAGGGCCTCTATTTCGGCTCTCAGCGAGTTTATTTTATCAATCATGTTTCTACGTAGATTTTTTCTCTTATTTTGGGCAAAATTACAAAAAATAACAGTTAGATTGTGTAAATTCGCCAACAAAACATATTTTGCCTTAGATTTAATGAAAGACAACCGCATCACCTTACCGTCAGAGTGGCCTGACATGCCTGATTTTCAACCAGGAATACGTCGTGCCCCCAACCGTAGGTTCACACTCAACGAGGATAAGACCATCCTCGCGCTGAAAAATGCCCTGCGCTATCTGCCACAGGAGCTACACGAGCAAGCCATACCTGAATTTCTCGAAGAACTGTGCACACGAGGGCGCATCTATGCCTATCGCTGGCGACCTGCTGGCGACCTCAAGGCCAAACCTATCGACCAGTACCGCGGCAAATGCCTAGCTGGAAAGGCGTTTCAAGTGATGATCGACAATAATCTATGCTTCGACATAGCCCTTTACCCCTACGAACTCGTCACCTACGGCGAGACGGGGCAGGTGTGTCAGAACTGGCTTCAATACCGCCTGATTAAGAAATATCTCGAGCAGCTCACCGACGAGCAGACTCTCGTAGTGGAGTCGGGACACCCTTTAGGATTGTTCCCATCGCGCAAGGATGCCCCCAGGGTCATCATCACCAATGCAATGATGGTGGGCATGTTTGACAACTCACGCGACTGGCACGAGGCGATGCAGCTCGGCGTGGCCAACTACGGCCAGATGACGGCCGGCGGCTGGATGTACATAGGCCCTCAGGGCATCGTTCACGGCACATTCAACACGCTGCTCAACGCCGGGCGCCTGAAGCTGGGCATCACCGACGACGGCGACCTTGCCGGGCGCCTCTTTGTATCTTCGGGACTCGGCGGAATGAGCGGCGCACAACCCAAGGCTGCCGAGATAGCTCATGCCGCCGCCATCATAGCCGAAACCGACATGTCGCGCATCCAAACACGCCTGCGCCAGGGGTGGGTGGGACATGTCACCGACGACATCGCTGTAGCTTTCGACCTTGCCCGCAAGGCCATGGCGCAGCGCCAACCCATCTCCATAGCCTATCACGGCAATATCGTAGACCTGCTCGAATACGCAGTGGAGCACAATGAGCACATCGACCTGCTCAGCGACCAGACCTCATGCCATGCCGTATACGAGGGTGGATATTGCCCGGCAGGGCTCACCCACGATGAGCGCACCCGGTTGCTCCAATTCAATTCCGAGGAGTTCCGCCGCAAGGTCGACGCTTCGCTGCGCCGCCACTACAAGGTTATCAAGGCATTGGTTGACCGTGGCACCTACTTCTTCGACTACGGCAACTCATTCATGAAAGCTGTTTACGACGCCGGGGTAAAGGAAATATCGCGCAACGGCGTTGACGAAAAAGATGGCTTCATATGGCCATCTTACGTAGAAGATATCATGGGCCCGATGCTGTTCGACTACGGTTACGGCCCATTCCGCTGGGTGTGCCTGTCGGGAAAGCATGACGACCTTGTGAAAACCGACCGTGCTGCCATGGAGTGCATCGACCCCAACCGCCGCGGCCAGGACCGCGACAACTACAACTGGATACGCGACGCCGAGCGCAACGCACTGGTAGTAGGCACTCAAGCACGCATACTCTACCAAGACGCCATGGGCCGACTCAACATCGCTCTGCGCTTCAACAAGATGGTGCGCGACGGTGAGGTGGGTCCAATAATGCTCGGTCGCGACCACCACGATGTAAGTGGTACCGACTCCCCATTCCGCGAAACATCCAACATCAAGGACGGCTCCAACGTGATGGCCGACATGGCTGTGCAGTGCTTCGCCGGCAACTGCGCACGCGGCATGAGCCTCGTGGCTCTCCACAACGGCGGAGGCGTGGGCATAGGCAAGGCAATCAACGGCGGATTCGGCATGGTGCTCGACGGCTCGGAGCGCGTCGACGAGATCTTGAAACAGGCCATGCTGTGGGATGTGATGGGTGGCGTGGCGCGCCGCTCATGGGCACGCAACCCCAACGCCATGTCGACCGTGGCCGAGTGGAACGACCAGCACCCCGACTTCTCAATCACCGAGCCATTCATAGCCGACGACGACCTTGTACGCTCTTTCCTCTAACCAAATAATTCTTTTACATACCCCTTATGCAACAAATCATCGAATGCGTACCCAATTTCTCCGAGGGACGCGACCCACAGAAAATAGAAAAAATAGTCGACAACTTCCGTGGCCGCAAGGGTGTAAAACTCCTTGATTATTCAGCCGACGAGGATCACAACCGCTGCGTAGTGACCGTGGTGGGTGAGCTTGCACCTCTGCGCGATGCCGTCATCGCAGCCGTAGGAACCGCCGTTGAAATCATCGACCTCACTACCCACTCAGGCCAGCACCCCAGGATGGGCGCTGTCGACGTGATACCATTTATCCCCATCAAGGGCGCCACCATGGACGACTGCATCGAGCTATCCAAGGAGGTGGGACGCACCGTGGCCGAGCTTTACTCTTTGCCGGTATTCCTCTACGAGAAGTCGGCCTCGGCTCCTCACCGCGAAAACCTCGCCGCTATCCGTAAGGGTGAATTTGAAGGTATGGAGGAGAAGATTCAGCTCCCCGAGTGGGCTCCCGATTTCGGCCCACGACATCGTCACCCCACCGCCGGCACTGTGGCCATAGGCGCTCGCATGCCCCTGGTGGCATTCAATATCAACCTCAACACCCCGCGCCTCGACATAGCCACCGCCATCAGCAAGAAGATACGCCACATCAACGGCGGCTACCGATTTGTCAAGGCATTGGGGGTAGACCTGGCCGACCGCGGCATCGTGCAGGTGTCGATCAACATGACCGACTTCACCCGCACCGCGCTCTACCGTGTGTTCGAAACGGTGAGATTTGAGGCCCAACGCTGGGGCGTGACCATAGCCGGTAGCGAAATCATCGGTCTGGTGCCCATGCAAGCATTAGTCGACACAGCCGAATACTACCTTGGACTTGAGAATTTCTCCATCGACCAAGTTCTTGAAACCCGCATCGCCGAATGACACGCTTTCGACGTATCACCAATTGCACCATAGTCACCCCCACAGGCACCGCAGCCCAGCATGGGGCGGCTATGGGTCATCTCACCACCATAACCGACGCCGAAATCCACATCGCGGATGAGCGCATTGCCTATGCGGGGAGCGCAGAAGCGGCTCCACAGGCACCCGAAGAAGGTGTCACCATGCTTCCCGACATCGATGCAAGGGGGTGTGTTGTGCTCCCTGGATTTGTCGACTCGCATACTCACCTTGTGTTTGGCGGACTACGCGCCGATGAGTTCAAGATGCGACTCAACGGCGCCTCCTATATGGAAATCATGAACGCCGGGGGTGGTATTCAGTCAACGGTCAATGCTACACGAGGAGCCGATCACAGTGACCTGTACGATAAGGCGTTATACCACCTCAAGCAGATGAGCGCCATGGGCATCACCACCGTCGAGGCCAAGAGCGGATATGGGCTGTCGCTCGATACCGAGCGCAAGTTGCTCGAAATCATCAGCGAGCTACGCAGCTCCTCCGTGCCGATGACAGTAGTCGCAACCATGATGGCCGCACACGCCGTACCTGCTGAATACAACGGCGACACAGAGGCCTACGTTGACCATATCATCGCCGATATGCTGCCACAACTCAGGTCGCTGGCCGATATATGCGATGTATTCACTGAGCGGGGAGTATTCGAAATCGAAGCTTCACGCCGCCTTATGTCGGCAGCCAAAGCCCTGGGATACAAGCTCAAATTTCATGCCGACGAAATCACCACTCTCGGTGGTGCCGAGCTGGCTGTGGAATTGGGTGCTCTCTCGGCCGATCACCTGCTACACGTGGGAGACAAGGGGGTAAAGGCTCTTGCGGCAAGCGACACCGTGGCCACTCTGCTCCCCCTCACAGCCTTCGCCCTCAAGGAGCCTTACGCCCCTGCCCGACGCCTGATCGATGCCGGCGCAGCCGTGGCTCTTGCCACCGACTTCAACCCTGGTTCATGCTACTCCTACTCCATACCCCTGCTCATAGCTCTGGCGTGCATCTACATGAACATGACCATCGAGGAAGTGATCACCGCGCTCACCCTCAACGGAGCCGCAGCGTTGGGGCTCGCTGCCGACACAGGCTCGATAGAAGTAGGAAAGTACGCCGACTTAGCCATACTCAACACCTCCAACATCAACGATTTGCCCTATTTCATCGGCATAAATCAAGTTGGCACTACAGTTTACCACGGCTCAGCAGTGGGTGTCGACCACACTCCCACTCTACCCTGAATATCATAAAATACCCTTAAAAACAAATGATACCATGCTTACTAATAAATCAGTAACCGAATTTCTCGCCGAAACCGCTTCAAATCAACCCGTTCCGGGGGGCGGCTCGGTAGCGGCAATGTGCGGCGCTCTCGCAGCGTCATTGGGTGCAATGGTGGCCAATCTCACCATCGGACGCAAGAAATACGCCGACGTCGAGGAGACAATGCGACGCATTGCGGGCGAGTTTGACAAGGCCCGCTCCAAATTTGAGGAATATATCAACCTCGACGCACTGGCCTACGCCCACGTGATGGAGGCCTACCGCATGCCCAAAGAGACACCCGAGGAGCTGCAAGCACGCAACAACGCCATCGCTGAGGCCACTTTTCATGCCGCCGAAGTGCCAATGACTGTGGCACTTGAGGCTGCACGCATCATGAGCCTGATAGAACGTGTGGCCCTTGAAGGCAACCGCAATGCCGTGACCGATGCGTGCGTGGCCATGATGAACGCCCGCACTGCCGTGCTTGGTGCCGTGCTCAACACTCGCATCAATCTGGTCAATCTCCCCGAAACCGACGAAATAGCCGATATGAACCACCGCTGCCAGCTACTGGTGCAGCAAGCCATCGAGCAAGAGCAGCAATTACTTTCAGCGATCACGATATGAATACCTTTGAAATTGGCTCACAAGCACTTACCTATAGCCTAATAGAGAAGATACTACAAGATAAGCTCCACCTCACGCTGTCACCCCAGGCCGTGGAGCGCATACAGCATTGCCGCGACTATCTCGACAATAAAATGGGGCAAGACCAGGAGCCGATCTATGGCGTCACCACCGGATTCGGCTCACTATGCTCAGTGCAGATAGGCCCCGACCAGCTTACCACGTTGCAGGAAAACCTCGTCAAGAGTCACTCATGCTCAGTGGGCACTCCGGTCGACCCTGTGGTGGTGAAACTGATGCTGCTGCTCAAGGCTCAAGCCCTATCGAGCGGATTCAGCGGCGTGCAGGTGAGCACCGTGCAACGCATACTCGACTTCTACAACAACGACGTGCTCCCCATAGTCTACGACCGCGGTTCGCTCGGCGCTTCGGGCGACCTTGCCCCGCTGGCCAATCTGTTTTTACCACTGATCGGCGAGGGTGAGGTAATATACCGCGGTGAGCGCATGAGTGGCCGCAAAGTACTTGAAGTCAACGGATGGGAGCCCATCACCCTCAAATCGAAGGAGGGACTGGCGCTGCTCAACGGCACCCAGTTTATGAGTGCCAACGCCATCAAGGCGCTCATCGACGGCTGGCACCTGGTACACTGCTTCGACATGATCGGCGCCCTGTCGCTCGACGCCTACGACGGCCGCATCGAGCCATTCGCCGCATGCCTGCAGCAAGTGCGGCCTCACCGTGGGCAGATCGACACGGCCCGAGTATTCCGCAACCTGCTCAAAGGCTCACAAATCATCAACCGCCCCAAAGCGCACATCCAGGACCCCTACTCATTCCGCTGCATACCTCAGGTACACGGGGCCGTCAAGGATGCCATGGTGCACGTCACCGAAGTGCTGCACACCGAAATCAACGCCGTAACCGACAATCCCACGGTGTTCCCCGACCTCGATATGGTGCTCAGCGGCGGCAACTTCCACGGCGAACCCATAGCACTGGTGTTTGACTACATGGGCAATGCCCTATCTGAGCTTGGAAATATCTCAGAGCGACGCGTGGCACAGCTGATACTCGGCAACCGCGGACTCCCCGAATTTCTCGTAGCCCACCCGGGGCTCAATTCCGGCTTCATGATACCACAATATGCCGCCGCCTCGATGGTGAGCCAAAATAAGATGTACGCTTGGCCTGCCTCGTGCGACTCTATAGTCAGCTCCAACGGACAGGAGGATTTCGTGTCGATGGGAGCCAACGCCGCCACCAAGCTGCATAAAATCATCGACAACCTCAGGTACATCGCTGCCATCGAACTGCTCAACGCCGCTCAGGCCCTGGAATTCCGCCGCCCGCTTAAGTCATCACCTGCCATCGAACGCCTTGTGCACGCCTACCGCGAGGTGGTGCCTTTTGTGGTAGAAGACGTGGTGATGACCGACTACATCACCCGCACTATGACATTCCTCAACAACTACTCAATCATAGTGCCCGACGAGCCCGACGAGGAGGTGTTCAAAGCTAATTAACAGACATTAACTTAATATTTCACCTCCGTAAGGAGATTATAAATACCTTTGCCGCGGTTTTTGCGACATCTACCCTTAATGTCTTCCCAACCATTTGATAATACGTAAATTATAGAT
>CAMWOD010000004.1 GCA_947175715.1 uncultured Porphyromonadaceae bacterium | reverse complement strand
ATGAGGAAAATTGTCTCAATCATATATCGGAATATTCAGATATCGTTGATGGTAGTAATTTCAAATATTATGGACCGACATCAACGCCTCAGTTGTCGTTGCAAGCGGCAGATGTATTTTGCCTTCCGTCATATCGAGAAGGCTTTGGATTGAGTGTTATAGAGGCTTCATGTTTGGAATTGCCTGTGATATGCAGTGATGCCTACGGCATGGCTGATACTATGGTTGATACCGTGACGGGCGTGAGATGTAAAGTGGGTGATGCAGCCTCACTAACAGCTGCAATGAAATACCTGTATGACAATCCCGACGAGCGTAGGCGAATGGGAGAAAATGGACGTAAGCGAGTACTGGATCTTTTCTCTGGGGAAAAAATTGTCGGTGCATGGGTGGAATATTATCATTCATTATTAAAGTAGGACAACTTTTTGTGATGTAATCCAACGCCGAAACCAAGAAGAACCTCATAAATGGATAATTGATATGATGGCTAAACGTGATTATAAATCAGTCAGTACCATCGTAGAAGACTCAAGACGTTTATAAACTGCATTAATATGGAAGATTTTGAAAAACGAAAACAACTTCTCGATACACTTTATAAGGATCGTATAAATTTTACCATAGTAGCTGTAACTGGCTACACTGGTACTGGATGTTCAAGTCTGGCCAAATTAATGTCTAAAGATTTCTTGCAGTGGGATGGCTTGCGCAAACCTGAGGATCTCGTTGTAGTCCCACCTCCAACAACTGATTCAGAAGAGCTATACATCGCTGGAAAAAGTAATCACCAGACAATAGCGTCAACTATATTCTCAAGAAAGTATAGTATTTGTTATAATTTCCTTGCCGAAGAATATAAACCGTTCGTTGTTATAAAGTATTCTTACGCATTACTTTTCTATGCTTTAAGTTTCTTTGTGTCGAGAATTAGTCATGATAAAAATCTTAAAGAACTTGCAGAAGATAAGATAGACGCCCGGAAGAGTGAATTAGGTAGTGATTTAAAAAATAAATTATGCGATCTCTTAAAAGATAAGTTCTGTCCCAGTCGTGACGCAGTAGATGACAATTATAGACGTGAACGGGAAGATAAAGGTAAAAAACACAACTTGGAAAGTTTTACCTCAGATACCGAGGGTAATGGATATTATTTCTGGGAAAAAATTCATGGTTTGGCGCAAATCTCCTTCCAGAAATGGGATGAGTTATTCAAATCATTTTATATACTAGATACTCCTCCTAATGATAGCGATGAGAGACGTCGAAACATTGCAATGTCAGATCTATTCTTTGGGCAGACAGGTGTATTCTTGAAATTTGCCAATGATTTTCTAGATCTGCTGTGGACGACGGATCCGTACTGCACTAACTACTTTTTTCATCGATTAGGAGCTGTAGTCCGAGCCACTGGAGACCCCCTGCGATCAGCCGAGAAAATATTTGAATCAAATATTCCGTTCGGAGAGCACTTATATGAAGTTGTGACACTAATCAATCGGATCATTAAGGGATATCGTCGCAATAACACCAGCACATTTAAGGCGGAGGCAAAAACTGATGCATGCCGAATTGTTATAGACAAGCTGCGCAATTCTCTTGAGGCAAAATATCTAAAAGAACGATATTCGGCGTTCTATTTCATAGCTCTTCATGAGGAGAAGGCGGTACCAGTACACCTCGAAAATCGGATTGAGGCTATATATCCCACTGAGGACCTAATTCAAGTGAATAAGGGTTTAACCAAGTTGCAATTGACAAAAATACTTGCGCTTGACACAATCGAACGGGATGGAAAAAGTTTCGAAAGGGGAAAATTTTTCGCTCCAAATCTAAGCCAGTGCGTTGCGGATGCTGAGATCCATATTTCAAATGAGGAACAACTCGGCGGAGACAGATCTTTCTTTTTCTCTATGGCTGAGCAATGGATGAAATATGCATCTTTAATTCAACATCCCGGACTTATAACTCCCAGTAGTGAGGAGCGGTGTATGGTTGTTGCGTATACTGCTAAATTTAACAGCGGTTGCCTTTCGCGCCAAGTTGGAGCTGTCATTACCAATAAGGCACACACTATCCGCTCAATCGGTTGGAATGATGTGCCATACGGACAGCTCCCATGCTTGCTTCGGGAGGTTCCGGTCATGGCATTACAAAAACATGATAAGACAGGGATGCGCCGATTTGTTTACAGTGAATATGAGATAGGCTCTACGAAACGCTTCAAGGATGGGCAGACATTCAATACTAAAACGCGCTTAAAATTTAAAAGTCTCCATCTGGGATTGCCAAATAATCCATTGATGAAGGGGCTGCCGTATTCATATTGCTTCAAGAAGCTTCAGAACGATTTTGAACAAGAAAAAAACCAAGTCCATACACGTTCGCTTCATGCTGAAGAAAATGCAATTCTTCAAATGGCAAAATATGGTGGTGAAGCACTTGTTAATGGTATCATATACGTAACTGCCAGCCCATGCGAATTGTGCTGTAAAAAGCTGTATCAAATTGGTGTGCGAAAAATTGTTTACATTGATGAGTACCCTGGAATATCTCGTGAAAATATTATAGCCAATGGTTTTCACCGTCCACGACTCAAACAATTTCAGGGAGCATACGGGACGACATACATCAAACTCTATCAACCATTTTTGAGCTATAAAGACGAACAATCTATAAGAAAGGCATCGTCTAATGGACAGACTTTAAAAGATAATAATGCGTCTTTAATTGATGCTCTTTCAAAAAAATACGGAGTCGATTTGAGTGTAAAAAAAGGTGACCAAGCAGAACTCGAAGTCCTAATTAATAAATTGTCAGATGCTGTAATCAAAAAAGGAGAGTAAAATCGAGCATCATCTCCTTTAGAAGAAAATAGAAATAATGAAACCGTATAGAGATTTTTTTAAGCGGGCTATTGATATTATAGCGTCAGGAAGTGCATTACTTGTGCTTTCGGTACCGCTTGCTGCGGTGACAGTATGGCTGCATTTTGCCAACAAGGGAGCCGGGGCTTTCTTCTTTCAGGAGCGCCCTGGCAAGGATGGAAAGATCTTCAAGGTCGTCAAGTTTAAAACGATGACGGACGAGCGTGGCGAAGATGGGAAACTTCTCCCTGATTCCAAACGTCTGACTAAGGTCGGAAAGTTGGTCCGTTCAACATCGATTGACGAGCTCCCACAGCTATGGAATGTACTCAAGGGTGATATGTCTCTAATAGGTCCCAGACCCTTAAGAACCCATTACTTGCCACTATATAGTCCGGAACAGGCGCGCCGACATGAAGTGCGTCCGGGTATTACCGGATGGGCTCAGACTCATGGCCGCAACAACATCTCGTGGTGTAAAAAATTTGAGTATGATGTATGGTATGTTGACCATATTTCATTCCTTCTTGATCTCAAGATAGTGATAAGTACTATCCAAAAGGTTTTTAAGCGGGAAGGAATATCATTAGAAGGTCAAGTTACAACAGAGGCTTTCAACGGACATAACTGAATATGAAGAGTGTAATAATCGGAGCTGGAAAATATGGAGAGGTGTATCTTTCCTATCTTAAAGAATCGGGCGTAGATGTCATTGGTTTTCTAGATGATGATACCACGCATGCGAATTTAATCGGTGGATTGCCGTTGTTAGGGAAGACCGATATTCTACCTGACTTGAGGGAAAAGTTTGGAGTTGAGGCTATTTACTGTCCTTTGGGCAATAATGAGTTGAGAGTTAAATTCTTGCAACAAGCCAAGGCGTTGGGCTATAGTATACCAAATTTTATTCATCCGTCAGTCATAATGTCACCCAATGTTAAATTAGGTGAGGGTATTTATATACTTTTAGGGTCAAATATTATGCCATTTACTGAGATAGAAGATTGCGTCATGATTAGTATGAATGTAAATGTGGCGCATCATAATATCTTAAAAAAGGGGACTTTCCTTTCAACGGGTTGTAACTTTGGCGCATCAATTGTAGCGGAGGAAAACACTTATTGTGGCATAGGTTCAACAATTATGACTGGATTACATCGTCTTGGCAAGGATTGTTTAATTGGGGCTGGGGCGGTTGTAATTAAGGATGTGCCTGATGGCGCAGTTATGGCTGGAGTTCCGGCAAAACTAATAAAATACAAACCTGGCTATACGCCTGATGGTATCTTATGAGCATAGCTGAGCTATTTTTAGTAATATTGCGCCAATTTCCAGATATATTGAAGATACGTATATAATAAGATAATTATGAGAGACAGGATATTGCTTTGCTTGGCTCATATGAGCGGCAAGGAGATGGATTTCATAAAGGAGGCGTTTGACCAGAATTGGGTAGTGCCCTTGGGTCCGAACGTCAATGGGTTTGAGAAGGACCTTGAGGATTTTGTAAATCGCCGTGAGGGCGCCGCTCCGCTTCACAAGAAGGTTGTGGCGCTGTCGGCCGGTACGGCTGCCGTGCATCTTGCCCTTATCGCATGCGGTGTGAAAGCGGGCGATGAGGTGCTGGTGCAGTCGTTTACCTTCTGTGCCTCGAGCCATCCTATCACCTATCTTGGAGCCACACCGGTGTTCGTGGATTCAGAGAGAGAGTCATGGAACATGGACCCCGAGCTCCTCGAAGAGGCTATCAAGGATCGCATCGCCAAGACCGGGCGCAAACCTAAGGCCATCATCCCCGTAGCCCTGTATGGCATGCCTTATCGCATCGATAAGATTATGGAGATTGCCAACCGCTATGAAATCCCCGTGATAGAGGATGGCGCCGAAGGTTTTGGCTCAAATTTCAACGGCCAGGCGCTCGGCACCTTTGGCGAATACGGTGTGCTGTCGTTCAACGGCAATAAGATGATTACCACATCGGGCGGCGGTGCGCTTGTGTGCCCCGATGCCGACAAAGCCCGTGAAATACTGTGGTATGCTACGCAGGCCCGCGAGTCTTACCCCTACTACCAGCACGAAGCCATAGGTTATAATTACCGTATGTCGAACATCTGCGCCGGTATCGGTCGCGGGCAGATGACCATCGTCGATGAGCACATTGCTCACCACAAGCATGTGCAGGCATTGTATGAGGAGCAGCTCAAGGATGTGGCCGGCATCACTATGCACTGCAACCCAGGCCCGGAGTACGACTCCAACTATTGGCTGTGTACCGCCACTCTCGACCCCGACTTGCGAATCAAGGGGCAGGAGAACGCCTATAAGCAAGTGATCACCGGAGCCGTTGGTGGCGCAGCGGGCGTGACCCACGCCACTTCTACAGCTGTTACCGACTGCCAGCCCAACGACAACGTGGAGGCCCTGCGCATGGCGCTTGACGCAGCCAACATCGAGTCTCGCCCCCTGTGGAAGCCCATGCACAAGCAGCCTGTCTATAAGGACGCCCCCGCCTATGTAAATGGAGTGAGCGAAGCGCTCTTCAAGGTAGGTATATGCCTTCCCGCAGGTCCGTACGTCACCGACGACGACGTACGTTACATTACCGACGCTATCAAAGCCAGCATTCAACGATGAAAGTATTAGTTACCGGAGCGGCCGGGTTTATAGGCAGCGCAGTATGTAAGAAGCTTCTGGATAGAGGCGACGAGGTCGTAGGGCTCGACAACATCAACGATTACTACGACCCGGCCTTGAAATATGGGCGTCTCTCACTTCTTGGCATTTCGGAGGGGGATGTGGCCTGGTATAAGTTCTCGCGTAGTACTATATATGAGTCATTCAGTTTCATACGGATGAATCTCGAGGATAAACAGGCTATGCGGATGCTCTTCGCCAACGGATGCTTTGATGCGGTCATCAACCTTGGCGCGCAGGCCGGGGTGCGCTATTCGATCACCAACCCCGACGCTTACATAGAGAGTAATATCGATGGTTTCATCAATGTGCTTGAGGGGTGTCGCCACAATGGGGTGAAGCATCTTGTGTATGCCTCGTCCTCGAGCGTCTATGGATTGAACGGCAAGGTGCCATTCTCCGAGCACGACGGCATCGCGCATCCGGTAAGCCTCTACGCCGCCACCAAGAAGAGCAATGAGCTTATGGCCCATGCCTACTCTAAGCTGTACGATCTGCCCACCACTGGATTGAGGTTCTTTACGGTATATGGTCCATGGGGCCGTCCCGACATGTCGCCATTCCTGTTTATCGACGCCATTCTCCACGACCGACCCATCAAGGTGTTCAACAACGGCGACATGCTTCGCGACTTTACCTATATCGATGATATAGTGGAGGGGGTGGTGCGCATCCTCGACGTGGTTCCTCAGGGGAATGGGGATTGGGATGAGGCGCATCCCGACCCAGCGACGTCGCCGGCCCCATATCGGGTGTACAACATCGGAAACCAGCGCCCCACGAAGTTGATGGACTATATAGCATGCATCGAGCAAGCCATAGGCCGGGAGGCAAGGAAGGAGTTCATGCCGATGCAGCCCGGCGACGTATATCAGACCTACGCCGATTCGACGGCGCTGGGCGAAGCCACGGGATTTAAGCCTGACACCCAGCTGCAGGCGGGTATCGACCGCACTGTGGCGTGGTTCAAGGAATTCTACAACCTGTAATTATTCAACTCACTATGAGACAATACAATATCGCTGTGGCGGGTACTGGGTACGTGGGACTTAGTATCGCCACGCTCCTGGCGCAGCATAATAAAGTGACAGCTGTCGATGTAATTCCTGAGAAGGTTGAGAAAATCAACAACCGGATTTCCCCCATACAGGATGAATACATCGAGAAGTATCTCGCCGAGAAGCAGCTCGACCTCACGGCCACACTCGACGGTGCATCGGCCTATAAGGACGCCGACTTTGTGGTTATAGCGGCCCCCACCAACTATGACCCTGTCAAAAATTTCTTTGACACTCATTGTATTGAGGATGTGATTGACCTTGTGCTCAGTGTCAATCCCGATGCGGTGATGATAATAAAATCGACCATCCCCGTAGGATATTGCCGCAACCTGTACGTTAAATATGCGGCAAAGGGTATTCGGCAGTTCAATCTCCTGTTCTTCCCCGAATTTCTGCGTGAGAGCAAGGCACTGTATGACAACCTTTACCCCTCGCGTATCATCGGGGGTGTGCCCAAGATTATTGAGCGCCCTGAATATGCCGAAGAAAATGAGGCAATATTAGCAGTCACCGACGTTGACAAAATGAACGAGGTGGCGCGTGATTTCGCAGGATTGCTGCGGCAGGGAGCGATCAAGGAAGACATACCCACCTTGTATATGGGCATGAAGGAGGCTGAGGCCGTGAAACTCTTCGCTAACACCTACCTTGCGCTGCGAGTCAGCTATTTCAATGAGCTGGATACCTATGCGGAGGTAAAGGGCCTTGATTCGCAAGCGATAATCGACGGCGTCGGGCTCGATCCGCGTATCGGCACACACTACAACAACCCATCGTTCGGCTATGGCGGTTATTGCCTCCCAAAGGACACAAAGCAACTTCTTGCCAATTATGCCGAAGTGCCCCAGAACATGATGTCGGCCATCGTCGAATCCAATCGTACCCGCAAGGACTTCATCGCCGACCAGATACTCCAGAAAGCTGGCTGGTACGGAGAGAATGGTCAGTATCATTCGGGAGAGGCGACATGCACGATCGGAGTATTCCGTCTGACTATGAAGGCTAATTCCGACAATTTCCGACAGTCGTCGATTCAGGGGGTGATGAAACGCATTAAAGCCAAGGGGGCCCAGGTAATCATTTACGAGCCAACGCTCGAAGATGGCACCACCTTCTTCGGCAGCGTGGTGGTCAACGACCTGTCGAAATTCAAACAGCTTTCACAAGCCATAGTCGCCAACCGCTACGACTCATGCCTTGACGACGTGATTTCAAAGGTATATACCCGCGACATTTTCCGTCGGGATTAAAAAATTTTGTATAGCCCAGTAGGAATTGGCAACGTATAGATATTCACATCTGAGCTGACTATCGCTTGATTGTCGCTCTGTTGCTTAAAGTCTTGTGGAGTAATTCGCAAGACTTTTTTTGTTTCTCCAACGATCACCACTGAGTTTTGAGAATTTTCTATATTTTTGCGGTTAGAGAATGACAGATGCCTTTGTCATGGGAACTGTCTGATTCTTATGGTTGTTATTGATAGTATGGAAGTAAGGACACAAGAGTTGACGCGATATATCCTCCCGATGAGGGAGGGGGGCTCTCTCCCTGTGCTGGGTGAGGCCGACGATGGCTTCAAATATGTGGTGAAGCTGCGAGGTGCCGGTCATGGCAAGAAGGCGTTGATCGCCGAGTTTTTAGGCAGTATGATAGCCCGGGCGTTTAAGTTTAACGTTCCCGAGGTGGTGTTGCTCCACTTGTCAGGCATGTTTGGTATCACCGAGCCCGACCAGGAGGTGCAGGAGCTGATGCGCAATTCCGAGGGGCTGAACGTAGGGTTGCACTTTCTGTCGGGTGCGGCTACATTCGACCCGGCTGTCAATCATGTAGATGAGTTGACGGCTGCGAAAGTATTATGGCTCGACGCTTTCCTGACCAACGTCGACCGTACGCGTCTGAATCCGAATATGATGCTGTGGAACAACGATCTGTGGCTTATCGACAATGGTGCTTCTTTTTACTTCCACCATTCCTGGCGCGATCCGCTGCAGGCGGCTCTCGACCCATTTCCTTACATCAAGAATCATGTGTTTCTCCCGTATGCTCACCGCCTTGAAGAGGCCGATCGGCTTATGCGTCAGGCTATAACGCCGCGCACTTTGCAGAAGATCGTCAGCCTCATACCTCGCGAGTGGCTCGAAGAGGAAGGCTCGGCTATCACGCCCGATGAGCGCCGTCAGGCTTATGCCGATTTTCTGCTCGAGAGGCTGAAAAATACCTCGATTTTTGTGAATGAAGCTGTCGAACAGCAAAAACGTACCAGCCTATGAGCGAGCTGAATACCTCACAAGCCCAAAATAGCGCTCCCGATGCCAATCTCTACGAATATGCGGTGGTGAGATACGTGCCGCGGGTAGAGCGCGGTGAGTTTGTCAACATCGGCCTGATCATGATGTGTAAGCGCCGCCGCTGGCTGCGTTGTGAGATACGCATCGATGAGCAGCGCATTCTGTCGCTCCACCCCTGGGCCGATATACCTTTGCTGCGACGACAGGTAGCTCTATTCGTTCGCAATGATGTACCCGCGCCAGGTCTGCCCGTCGAGGAGACTTATCGCTGGCTCACGGCAGCCAAAAGCGCCATTCTGCAGACTTCACCTTCGCATCCCGGCATCTGCACCGATACTCTTGAGGCCACTTTCGAGCGCCTACTTGCCGAGCTGGTCGAATAGGCGCGGCGGCTTGTGACTCGATGGGGTATTGTGGTTATCATAATAATGGCTAACTTTGTAGCCTGCATCGCTGCATCGAAAGATAGCGGGCATCTAACGTTTTAACATCCACGGTATGGGATCTCGAGAAGCCAATAATATAAATGTATTCTTCGTCTTGCTGCGGGCTGGGTTGTACGGCACTCCCATCGCCGAGTCGGAGCTTCCCGACGGCATCGATTGGAAATGGGTGGTAATGCTGGCCAAGAAGCACTTTGTGCTTGGCACTATCGTGGAGAGCGTGCAGTACTTGCCCGAGCCACTGCGCCCCTCAGGAAACATGGCCGCCGAGATGAGCAAATTTGCGCTTGGCCTTATCCAGACCGGGATGATTTTAGACAACACCGTGGCGCGGCTGGTGTCGTTTTTCAATCAGCACGGCATTAGCGGCGTTTTGCTCAAGGGGCAGGGCGTAGCTCGATACTATAGGGCACCGCAATTGCGCCAGAGTGGCGACATCGACTTTTATGTGGGCGATACTGTGTATAAGCGCGCAGTCGAATTGTGCAGGCAGCATCTTCTCGTAGGTGACAATCGTGAGTCGGGCGAAATCGTGCATCACTATGACTTCGTGATGGATGGGGTGGTCGTTGAGATTCACCGCCTTGCGTCGAGGATACACACCCCCATTCGCCGGGAGCGTTTCCAGGCATGGGTCGTTCAGGAACTTGAGCATTCCGCCGGTCGTCGCAAAGTGCGGCTCGGCAATGCCGATGTCACGCTGCCGTCCTACGACTTCGACGCTATCTTCATATTCCAGCACGCCTGGCATCATTACGTAGGCGGCGGCATCGGGTTGCGCCAATTGTGCGACTGGGCCATGATATTCCACACTCACGCCGACGATATTGACTGCGAGAAACTTAAGAATAATGTCAGCCGATTCGGCATGACCAAGGGGTGGAAGCTCTTTGCGTGGATAGCCGTCAACCACCTCGGCGTGTCACCCACCAGAATGCCGCTCTACGATCCATCCTACGCCAAGCAAGCCCAAAAAGCGTTCAGCGACATCATTTCGGGTGGCAATTTCGGCTATTTCTCCAAGGAGTATGCCAAGAAGTGGGAACATCTCTACGGCCTACGCTACGGCCTGCACAAAGTGCGCCACATCACTGCCCGCTTTTTCTCACAGTTCCGACTCGTACCACTCGAGGCCACATTCATGTACATCGACCGTTTGTTCTACGGCGTAAAGTACACCACACAACGGGCATTAAGAAAATCTAAAAAATAGCGTCTTACCAATCAAAATATCACCCTATTCCTTGAAACGCATATTGCCATATATCCATTACCTTTGGCGCATCACCGACGGCTTCCACCGCACGGCCACCGTCATCACGCTGTTGGGCGTGTTGCGTGTTGGCGTCATTCTGCTGTTTATATGGTTGAGCAAGAGCGCCATCGACTGCGCCGTGGGTCGCATGTCGGGTGGGGCAGATACACTTGTCACCTTGTTTTCGATGATGGTGGTGTGTATGATATCCGACGTTCTCATATCGCAGTGGACAGCCTATGCCGAGTCGCGCGCCACAATGCGCATGCGTAATAGTGTCAACCGTCGGCTTTACAATGCCTTGATGACGATGCCCCTGGTCAATGGTCAGCAGGGATTTCATAGCGGCGATATGCTCAATCGCCTCACTATCGACGTGCGCACAGTCACCACGTTTGCCCTTTCGCAGCTCCCCAATATGGTGGTGATGCTGGTGCAGCTGCTCGGAGCCTTCGTATTCCTTGCATGGCTTAACCCCTATCTGGCCCTGGCACCTATTGTCATCATGCCGGTATGCATTCTCGCCAGCAAGATGTTTTTCCGTCGACAACGTCGTCTCACCACACGCATCCGTCAGGGGGAGAGCGACATGCACGTTTCCATACAGGAGGGGCTTAAAAACCGCATGCTGCTCCGCACGCTCGAGTGTATCGACGAGATGGACTATCGCCTCAGTGCTATTCAGCACAAGCTTGACTCCACCAACAAGCAGCAGACACGGCTCTCCACCGTCAGCGGAGCCCTGGTGCGCGTCGGTTTTGTCCTCGGCTATCTCACGGCCTTCGGTTGGAGCATATTCAGCCTCAAGGTTGGAGTCATCACCTTCGGCACTATGATGGCGTTTATACAGCTCGTCAACCGCATACAGCGTCCCATTGCGGGCATATCGGGCTATATCCCCGCATTTATTTCGACATCGGTGGCTATCGATCGTCTCAGCGAGATCGATGTTAACCTTACAACCCATCAACCTCATCACCCCGTTGACAACCAGACGAGCCCCCAGTTGGTCGATGCCCCGCTGGGCGTGCGCGTCAGCGATATGTCGTTTCGCTACGAGGCCGATGGTCACGACATACTGTCGAGTTTCAGCCACGACTTCACTCCCGGTAGCCGCACCATGATCGTGGGCTCAACCGGCGTCGGCAAGACAACGCTTGTCAAGCTCCTGTTGGGCCTGCTCCGACCTGATGCAGGCACCATCGAGGTGTATGGTTGTAGCGGCGCCGCGTCGGTATCATCATCCACACTTTGCCATTTCGTCTACGTTCCCCAGGGCAACTCACTGCTCCCTGGCACCGTGCGCGACAATCTGCTGCTGGCCTCGCCACAGGCCACCGATCAGCAACTGGCCCAGGCGCTCCATATAGCCGTTGCCGACTTCGTTTTCGACCTACCCCAGGGTCTCGACACCTCGTGCGACGAAGCCGGTGGCGGACTCAGTGAGGGGCAGGCGCAACGCATCGCCATAGCACGCGCCCTGCTGCGCCCCGGTTCCATAATGCTCCTCGACGAGTTCAACAGTGCCCTCGATGCCGACACAGCCGCTACCCTCATGCAGCGCCTCGCCGCTCACTGCACCAATTCCACCATCATCATCATCGCCCACCACCAGTCGGCCATCGCCCCCTACTGCGACACCATACTCCCCATCAGTTATAATTAGAATCGACTTACAAGCCGATGGGCGTATTGGGATAGATGACGGCGTCGGTATCGGTAAGCACTTGCGTCACGTAGCCATCCTCAGTGATGTAGACATCGACATCGGCTCCATGTGTGGGCTCACATTCGATCACATAGAATGTGACGTCGGGCCGCTCGAATTTCTCTATGTCTTCTATCGCCGCTCCGGCATATTCGGTGGTGTTAAACGCACTCTGCACGGCATCGGGAAGCACAAGGGGACTCATGCCAATATCAGTTTCGGTCATAGCCCACACCGCAGCGTCGGGACCAAACCATACATCCGTTTCACTGCCGTCTATCACACACTCCGCCACATAATACGGGGGATAAGCGTCCCAATCGGTGATACGAGCCTGGGGGTACATCGCCTTCAAGGCGTCGACATACTGTGGAGTCACAGCGACGTTCATATTGTCGTCGTTGTCGTCATTACATGCAGTAAATCCTACACATCCTATTGTAGCTACTGCGAGGGCCAGTAAACAACGTTTTATCATAACATTAATATTTTATTGCGTTCATTTTTATCTCTATCTTAACAAGCTCCCGATTCCTTAAGTTCACAGCCGTACATGCAGGTTGAGAAGTTGATGAGGTTGAACAGGGTGAGGGAAATCGACGATGAATGGGTGTCGGAATAAAACAAGTTGCTAACTTTGTAGCGGCAAAATTATATAGCTGAATTGCCATAATATCTACATGGAAGAAAACGCGTCACAACATATGGGGCCTTATAATGGCCTTACTGATGTCGAAGTGCAAAATAGCAGACAGCAGTACGGAACGAATGTACTCACACCGCCACAACAGGAGCCGTGGTGGCGAAAGTTTGGGGAGAAGTTTTCCGACCCGCTGATTGTAATACTATTGGTGGCCGGAGTGCTGTCGGTGGGTATATCGTTTTACGAGTACTTGGGGTTGGGACAAGGGTGGAATGTATTCTTCGAGCCGATCGGCATTTTTGTGGCCATAGGGCTTGCAACTACGCTGGCGTTCATATTTGAGCAGCGTGCCAACAAGGCTTTCCGCATACTCAATCAGGTGAACGACGACGAGCAGGTGGAGGTGATACGCAATGGTGTCACCACCACGATACCCCGCCGCGATGTGGTGGTAGGTGACGTCGTAATAATTAATACCGGCGATGAGATTCCAGCCGACGGAGAGCTGCTTGATGCTGTGACAATGGCCGTAGATGAGTCGACTCTCACCGGCGAACCGCTATGCGCCAAAACCACCGACCCGGAACATTTCGATAAAGAGGCAACTTACCCATCCAACCATGTGTTGCGAGGCACAAAGGTGATGGAAGGTCACGGCGTGATGCGCGTCGAAAAGGTAGGCGACGCTACCGAAATGGGGAAGGTATATGTGGAAGCCCAGATCGACGATAGTGTGAAGACCCCCCTCAACCAGCAGCTTGAGGGGCTTGGTGCTTGGATCACCAAGGCAAGCTACTATGTGGCTGGGTTGGTGATCGTGGGGCAGCTTATCAGCTTTCTTGGTTGGGGATGCTGGCAGGCTTATATGCTTATTGCTCCTGTGGCTCTGTTCTTCTACCTGGTGATAAACAAGTTTCAGCGTTGGACCAAAAGCAGATGCGTAGTCACAATTGTAGGCTCACTAATCCTATTCTTTGGCACTGTCATTGCCGCTTTTACTATGATTACGCCCGACGCTACAAGCATCAAATGGTCGCAATTGCTGGCTCACATGCTCACTGCCTTGATGGTGGCAGTGACCCTGATAGTTGTAGCGGTGCCCGAGGGATTGCCGATGGCCGTGA
Organism: uncultured Porphyromonadaceae bacterium; assembly: GCA_947175715.1. Taxonomy (GTDB): domain Bacteria; phylum Bacteroidota; class Bacteroidia; order Bacteroidales; family Muribaculaceae; genus JAJPXC01. The sequence continues at coordinate 1,766 of CAMWOD010000004.1, read as the reverse complement.
CGCTTTCGCTGGCCTACTCGATGAGCCGCATGCTCAAAACCAACAATCTTGTGCGCAAGATGCATGCCTGTGAAACGATGGGCGCCACCACCGTGATATGCACCGACAAGACCGGTACCCTCACGCAGAATCAGATGCAGGTTTACCGCACTAACTTTTATGGTCAGCCGTCCGACAAGATACTCTACGAGGGTATCGCCGTGAACTCTACAGCGCAGCTCGACCTCACAGGTGAACGGCCGGCCGTGATCGGCAACCCCACCGAGGGCGCGCTGCTGCTATGGCTCAGAGAGTGCGGTGCCGACTACCAGCAGCTCAGAACGGATGCCACACGCATAGCCGAGCTCCCCTTCACCACCGAGCGAAAATATATGGCCACGGTAGTGAAGTCGGCCACCGGGAAGAAGATAATATATGTAAAAGGCGCTCCCGAGATTGTTTTCGGCATGTGTGGCAACACCGACGGCGTCTCAAAAGAGGAGCTTGACGCCCAACTACTCGAATACCAAAATCAGGCTATGCGCACACTCGGACTGGCCTACCAGGAGCTGGGTGATGATGCACCAGGCATATCCGAGGGTACATTGTCGGCCCGCAACCTCACATTCATAGGCATTGTAGCCATTTCCGACCCCGTACGCGCCGACGTTCCCGAAGCGGTAAGAGAGGTAGTCAACGCCGGAATCAAGGTAAAGATAGTCACAGGCGACACCCTGGGCACAGCCAAGGAGATAGGGCGCCAAATCGGCCTGTGGGACGATCATACCGACGATGAGCACAACATAATCACCGGCGTGGAATTTGCCTCGCTCACCGATGCCCAGATTCGCGACTGCGCGGAAGACTTGAAGATAATAGCCCGTGCCCGCCCGATGGATAAAAAGCGACTGGTAGAAGCGCTGCAAGCCAACAACGAAGTAGTGGCCGTGACGGGCGATGGCACCAACGACGCCCCGGCACTCAAAACGGCCCATGTGGGCCTGTCGATGGGCGACGGCACCTCGGTGGCCAAAGAAGCATCGGATATCACCATCATCGACAACTCCTTCTCGTCGATTGGCCGGGCCGTGATGTGGGGGCGCTCGCTCTATAAGAATATACAGCGATTCCTGCTGTTTCAGCTCACAGTCAACGTGGCGGCATGCCTACTCGTGCTATTTGGATCGTTTATGGGCACCGAGTCACCCCTCACCGTCACACAGATGCTGTGGGTCAACCTTATCATGGACACATTTGGAGCAATGGCGCTGGCATCGCTCCCGCCGTCGCTCCGCGTGATGAACGATCCACCCCGCAGCCGTCAGGCATCGATACTCACACACCCCATGATGTTGGAAATGGTATCCGTAGGGCTCATATTCTTCGCTATCACACTCGGATTCTACTGGATATTCAGCCACGCCACCGTCACCTCACTGACCGAGGTGGCGCACGTGACGCTTGGAGCGCCACAGGCCATGACTCCTTATGAGGCTACACTCCTGTTCTCCATATTCGTGTGGACCCACTTCTGGTACATGTTCAACGCCCGCAGCTTCGACACAGGCGAGAGCGTGTTTAAGCTCAAGATGAGCAGCGGCTTTTGGACCATCGTGGCTATCATCGTCGTCGGGCAGCTATTCATCACCGAAATCGCCTACGAGATGTTCAACGTCGAGCCCATGCTCCACACCCTCGACTGGCACTTCAACCCCACCGGCACCCTCGACCTGCTCATTATCGTAGCCGCCTCCTCCCTCGTCGTGTGGACCCGCGAAGCCTACCGC
>CAMWOD010000003.1 GCA_947175715.1 uncultured Porphyromonadaceae bacterium | reverse complement strand
AGAGAATTCTTCAAACATTTTCTCTAATTTCGCACTTGCTTGTTTAATCTGCGTTGTGGTAGCTGATATGAAAATTTTGGGGATTTTCGTGGAAACCATTATATTTGTGGATTAAATAGATTACAATCGATTGCCACTGCATGTGCCAGTACCCGTGAAGATGTAGGCATGTCAACGGCGACGATTGCAAAACTCACATTTATAGCTGGTTAAATCCGCATGACTCAGCAACTTGAACAGACTACACAGCAAGAAGACCGCATGATCGAGGAGGCTTTTCAAGATCTTCTCAACGGCTATCTGAGCAGCAACCACCGCAAGAAGGTGGAAATCATTGAGCGTGCATTCCGTTTCGCCAAGGAGGCCCACCAGGGTATACGCCGCCGTTCGGGCGAGCCTTACATCATGCACCCAATAGCCGTAGCCAAAATCGCCAGCCAGGAGATAGGGCTCGGTTCCACCTCGATATGCGCCGCCCTGCTTCACGACGTGGTCGAGGACACGGAATACACCGTCGAAGATATCGAGCAGCATTTCGGTCCCAAGATAGCCCAGCTTGTAAGCGGCCTCACCAAGATTTCGGGTGGCATTTTCGGCGACAAGGCTTCGGCCCAGGCCGAGAACTTCCGCAAGCTGCTGCTCACCATGAGCGAGGATATACGCGTGGTGCTCATCAAAATGGCCGACCGTCTGCACAACATGCGCACTCTGGGCTCGATGGCACCCAACAAACAGTATAAAATCGCATGGGAGACTCTATATATCTACGCACCGCTGGCACATCGCCTCGGCCTTTTCGCCATCAAGACCGAGCTTGAGGACCTGAGCTTCAAGTATGAACACCCCGCCGCCTACGAGCGCATATCTCAGCAAATCAAGGAATCGGAGGAGCGCCGCACAGCCGAATACAACGACTTTTTCACCCCGATACGCCCCAAACTGGCCGACTTAGGGCTGAAATACGAGGCTAAAGCCCGCCTCAAGTCGGTGTACTCGATATGGAAGAAGATGGAGGCCAAGCATGTGCCCTTTGAGGAGGTCTACGACCTTTATGCCGTGCGCATCATATTCGACTGCGACGACCCGGCCAAGGAGAAGGGTATATGCTGGAGCATCTACTCGGCCATAACTGATAAGTACAAGCCTCATCCCGAGCGCACACGCGACTGGATTTCCAACCCCAAGACCAATGGCTATCAGGCACTACACCTCACGGTGATGGGACCCGACGGCAACTGGGTGGAGGTGCAGATACGTTCACGCCGCATGGATGAGATAGCCGAAAAGGGTTTCGCAGCCCACTGGAAGTACAAGATAGGTGAGGGCGACGAGGAGTCGGAGCTCAACGTGTGGCTACGCACTATCAAGGATATCCTCGACAATCCCGAACCCAACGCCATCGATTTTCTCGACACGCTCAAGCTCAACCTGTTCTCAACGGAGATTGTGGTATTCACCCCCAAAGGTGAGCTGCTGACACTTCCCAACAATTCCACCGTGCTCGATGTGGCGTTTGCGCTGCACTCGCAGCTCGGTACTCATTGCATTGCCGGTAAGGTCAACCACAAATTAGTTCCTCTAAGCCACCGCCTCAACAGTGGCGACCAAGTGGAGGTACTCACATCGCAATCCCAGACCCCTAAGCCAGAGTGGATCAACTTCATGGCCACCGCCAAGGGTAAGACCCGACTACGCCAGGCATTGCGCCGCGAGCAGCAGCCCGTCATCGACCGGGGCAAGAAGCTGTGGCAGGAGATTCTCGAAAAGCGACACCTCATCGAGGACAATCAACTTATCACCCGCGTGCTTGGCAACTACCATCTGAGCAATCGCGACGAGCTGTTTATGATGCTCGGCAACGAGGAGGTGACCCCCGATGACCTGATAATACCGGCTCCCCGAGCCTCGGCCAAGCGCCCGCTATGGCGCAAGCTGCTGCGACTCAACGAGAAGCCCGTGGAACAAACCGATACTGCCACTGTCGAAACGGCCTCCGCACCAATCAACCGCAAGGATACCTACGTGCTGCACTACGATGAGCATGGCGCCAACTTCAAACTCGCCGACTGTTGCCAGCCGATTCCCGGCGATGAGGTGCTCGGCTTCGTCACCGACGACAACCAGGTGGAAGTGCATTCGCTCAGCTGCCCAAGGGCGTTGGCCCTCAAGGCAAGCTACGGCCCCCGCATAGTCACCACACGATGGGAGGAGGGGACAGGTAGGTTCCTTGCCCATGTGCATATCGAAGGAGTCGACCGACAGGGCATCCTCATGGAGCTTGTGCAGATAATTTCAGAATCAATGGGTCTTGACCTGCGCAAGGTCGACATCGAAGCCTCCGAGGAGGTGTTTCACTGCGACCTCAATGTGCGCATCAGCGATGCCAATGCCGTGCAAGACCTGTGCCGCCGTATGCTCAAAGTTGAAGGCGTGACAAGCGCCAGCCGCATTCGTTAAACCAATCATCACACTATATATATGAACCTCAACAAACAGTCAATAATACGCATCTTAATGGCCATCGCGTCGGTGGCGATACTCGTCTACTGCTATCCGGGTCCCGACGAACAGCGATTCCACTACAAGTCGGGTGGAGTGTGGAACTACTCTCTGCTCACCGCCCCCTTCGAGCTTCCCATACCTATCGACTCGGTAAGAGCCGAAGTGCAGGCCGACTCTATCCGCACCGCTTTCATCCCTATCTACGAACGCAACGACGATGCCAAGAAGACGTTTATGGACGCAGCCAACAATTTCACACCCGACGACCTTTCGGCTCATGGCATCAATACGTTCAACCGATATAAAAAGCAGATCAACAACTCATATGCTGTAGGCATCATTGACGATGAAACTTTCAATAAGATAAATTCGCAGATGTCGCCCATGAGGATACGCATATACGATAAGACGGCCAACAAGATCGGGTCGCCATTGAGCGAAGTGCGCTATACCTCCCCCCAGCAGCTTCAGACTGAGTTCATGCACTCGCTTGAAGGCACTCAGACACTTCTCGACGAGCCCGAAATCGAAAAGTATGTCGATTCGTTGACAGTGATGATACAGCCCAATATCGTATTTGATGAGAAACAATCCAACTCGCTGCTCGGCAACGAACTGAGCCACGTATATGTGAGCAAGGGGTCGATTCAGGTAGGTGGCCGCATCATCGACAAGGGTGAGCCTATCACCCCCCAACTCTATGCGCTGCTGCAGGCCTACGAGAAGAAGATGGCACAGGTCAAAGCCGAGTCCAATGGTTCGGCGGTGCTACGACTTGTGGGTGAGATAGCATTTGTGGCGCTGATGATTGTGTCATTGATGCGATTCCTATACGTGTCGCGCCGTGAAATCTACGACAACAACAAGGCGATGCTCTGCATCTTCTCGCTTTTAGTGGTTTTCGGGGTGATAGCGTCGTTGGTGTCATCGTGGTATCAGGCAGCGGTATATATAGTGCCGTTCGCCATACTCCCCATAGTGCTCAACGTTTTTTTTGACTCACGCGTGGCCTTTGTCACTTCGATCGTGTACCTGCTGCTTTGCCTGCCGTTCACGCAGCTTGCCATGGAGTTTATGGTGGTGCAGTTTGTGGCATTGGTGGCCGCGCTCTACTCCATCAAGGAATTCTCGCGCCGATCGCAGCTGCTCACTGCCGCCGCCTACGTGCTTGGAGCCTATATTGTGTCGTATCTGGCGGTCGACCTGCTGCTCAACGGTGACTATAAGGAGCTGTCGGCACGCATGCTCGCTTTCTTCGCAGTCAATGCGGTGCTAATATCCATAGCCTACCTGTTTATCTTCGTGCTTGAGAAGATATTCGGATTCATATCGGTTGTGACGCTCGTCGAACTCTCCGATATCAACAACTCAGTACTACGCCAGCTCTCACAAGAGTGCCCTGGTACTTTCCAGCACTCGATGGCTGTGAGCAATCTGGCCAGCGATGCCGCGCTCAATGTTGGCGCCAACGTGCAGCTGATACGTACCGGCGCGCTCTATCACGATATCGGTAAGCTCGACAACCCGGCATTCTTCACCGAAAACCAGCATGGTGTCAACCCTCACTCTACGCTCGATCCTATCCAAAGCGCTAAAATAATTATACGCCACGTCACTGATGGCGCTCGACGTGCCGACAAGGCCAAATTGCCCCAGGTGATCAAGGACTTCATACTCCAGCACCATGGGCGCGGCACCGCCAAATACTTTTACAACACTTATTGCAACGCACACCCCGACGAGAATGTCGACTCGGCACTCTTCTCATACCCTGGACCCAATCCTCAGACTCGTGAGACCTCTATCCTGATGATGGCCGATGCCGTTGAGGCGGCCTCTCGCTCGCTAAAGGACTATACTGTGGAGTCAATCACAGCGCTTGTCAATAAAATTATCGATGGTCAGATAGCCGATGGTCTGCACAGCGAGGCTCCTATCACATTCCGCGACGTGAAAAAGATCAAGGAGTCGTTTATCAAGCGACTTCGCACCATCTACCATGCCCGCGTAGCCTACCCCGAGCGCAAGGCTCCTGAAGCTACGGCCACCGCAGTCCCCACCGCCAACCAAAACAACAACTAAAAATCAACATAATCATGACACAGGACGAAAACACCCGACTTGATTCCCTGCGCCAATACCCCACGGGGCAGAGGGGAGTCAATACGAGTGATTGTCAATCACCGAAGTGTCAACTCCTATCAAGGGTGAGTAGAACATTGATTGTTTTGACAATGATTCTGATGTTTGGTGTCGTTGATTCGGATATAGCTGCTTCTGTTGGTTCAGTAGGAAAAGTTGAAGAATCCAGACAACAAGAAGACACGGTTTTTATTAATAGGTATGAAGATGAGATATTCCGTGCTAATATCGATCCAATTTCCTATATCAATGGAGGTGAACCGGCCTTTTACCAAGCAATCTTAGAAAACTTTAACTTTCCTGAATCAGCAGCTGAACTCAATATTCAGGGTTTAATCAAGGTTGAATTTGAAGTTTTGAATGATGGATCAGTAGGTGAGGTGAAGGTAATTCAGTCGCTTGACCCAGACCTTGATAACGAGCTTGTGCGTGTGATTAGGAAGGTTGGAAAGTTTAGACCTTACACCTACGATTTGAAGCCGGAAGAACGTAGGCTTACACTGCCCTTTAGAGTTAAGATAAAAGAAGATTGAACTGTATTATAGGATAATAACTAAAAATAAACATAATCATGACACAGGACGAAAACAACCGACTCGATTCCCCACAGGATGAGGCAACCCGACTCGACTTAAATCAGACAACTGAAAGGAAGTCGGCTGGCGACGCAAAACCTCCGAAAAACAAGAAGAAAGGACCGAACCGATCAATACTAATTGCGATCTTGGTGCTGGCAATAGGGGGCGCTGCAGCCTGTGCGTATTTCTTTGTGCCTTGGAAAAGTCTATTCGGCAAGGAAAGCATCGGCACGGTATATGACGACGATCAAGATGATGCTGAAAAGGCACTCACCGGCATCAACCCATTCAACGGTCAGCCTGTGACCTACCGACGGTTTACTATCTCACAATTAAATAAGATGCGGCACGTGGAGTGGAATCCCCGTGATCTCACTCGTGAGGAAGTGGAGTCTCTGGTGCTGATACCAGAAAAGAAGCTGGTGATTGGCTACAACATGACGTGTGGTGATAATGTGATATACGATAATGCTCTCGGACCTCGTGGCGGACTGCTGTGGGGTGACCAGGAAGTGATGCCCTCGGAAGATCAACAATTTGAAATGCTGTCCGAATTCAGTGAGGAGGAAGTTGTCGATTCACTGATGTCAACACAGATCGCCATTGTCGACGATGCTCCCAAAAAAGAGATGAAGACCGCTGAGGAGCGCTACGAAGATGCACGCCAGGTAGGAGTGGTAAATGTTGACGCACCGATAGCTACTGCCACCAGGGAGGTTGTAGAGATTGCCCCTGCGAAAGAGGCTAAACAGGATGATGAGGTATTTCGCGCTGTTGAGCAGATGCCTATCTATCCTGGTGGCGATGCTGCTCTCTACAAGGCAATCAATGATAACCTTGTCTACCCCTCATTGGCGGCTGAAAACAACATACAGGGCCAGGTGGTTGTGCAATTTGTGATTCAGAAAGATGGCTCAATCGGCAAGGTTGTTGTAGCGCGCAGTGTTGACCCCGAACTCGATAGAGAAGCTATTAGGGTAGTCAAGAAACTTGGTAAGTTTACTCCAGGTCGCAACAATGGTGTCCCTGTGGCTGTGTGGTACACCCTTCCCATACGGTTCAAGCTCGCAAGTATGTAATTCATTATAAGTATTCATAAATTCTGATTACACATAATATATAATATGCAAAATCTTAAACCAGGCTCCATACTGCATGGAGGCACATACAAGATAGTAAGATTTATAGCAAGCGGCGGTTTTGGCTGCACCTACGAGGCCAAGCACACTATGCTCGATTCACGCGTGGCTATAAAGGAGTTTTTTGTAAAGGACTTCTGCAACCGTGGCGATGACACTGCCCAAATCACAGTAGGCACTCTGTCGAAGAAAGGATTGGTCGACCGCCTGCGCAAGAAGTTTGTCGACGAGGCCAAGGCGCTTCACTCGCTTCACCATCCTGGTATAGTGTCGGTGACCGACATCTTCGAAGAGAATGGTACTTCATACTTTGTGATGGACTATATCGACGGTGAGTCGCTGAGCGCTAAGGTGAAAAAGGAGGGTCCCATGAGCGAGGCCCAAGCACTGAAATATATTCGCCAAGTAGCCGAGGCGCTTAAATATGTGCACGCCAACAATCGCCTGCACCTCGACATCAAGCCGGCCAATATCATGGTCGATGGCAAGGACAATGCGGTGCTCATCGACTTCGGCGCATCGAAGCAGTATGACGAGGTCAACGGCGAAAATACGTCGACCTTGATGGGCAAGACCCCCGGTTACGCACCTCTGGAGCAGATGGGCAACGATGTGGTGCAATTCTTCCCATCGACCGATATCTACGCCTTAGGTGCCACTCTTTATAAGCTGCTTACCGGCGTTACTCCGCTGAGTGCCAACATGCTCGCCGCAGGTGAGGATCTACAGCCGCTCCCGACCAACGTCAGCGCTAAGACTGCCAACGCCATCAAGCGTAGTATGTCGTTGAAGCGTTCGGAGCGTCCCCAGTCGATCGACGACTTCTTGAATATGCTCCCAGCCGAGGGCACTGCCAGTACATATCGTCCTGCTGCCGCTGCCGCTTCGACCGGCGATCTTGAGGCTACCGCACTTACGGGCCCTGGAGGGCGTCCGCTTGGTGGCCGTGACTCGGAAGCCACGCAGTTTATGGGGGGCAACGGTGGAGGCAACTCGGGTTCCCACCCCATACAGCCGCTCGACCTACCCACAGCCGACGATGATGACGACGATGATGGTGGCAAAGGTAGGGGTTGGCTCCCGGTACTTGTGGGCATAATCGTAGCTGCAGCCGTGGGAATCGGAGGTTATTTTGCTTACGAGAGATGGTTTAATGAGCCGGATGTGCGCTCGGTGACAATAGAGGACTTCGATCTGGATGTTTTAAAAGGTGAATCACGCGGAGCCTCATCATACGATGATTATTACGACTCTAGTAGCCCATCTGCTGCTCAAGCGTCAGGAACGTATTATGATACGTACAATGCATCTGCTGCCGCCGCCGACAGCACTGATTATGGTTACTATGCACCTGCGGCAGCAGAGGCTTGGTAAGTAACACTTAACTTATTAGTATGGAACATCTGCAAGACGGGTATATCCTGGCCGGACGCTATCGTATCGACCGTTTCCTCGGCCGCGGTGGTTTTAGCTGCACATACGTGGCAACCGATATGAGTGCCGATGGAGGTGGTGATCGAAAGGTAGCGATCAAGGAGTTGTTAATAAGAGACTTTTCGACTCGTGATGCCGATGGAGTATCGGTGATTACCGTCAATAGCTCACGACAATCGGTGGTTGATAGGGTGATGACTAAGTTTATTGAGGAGGCACGTTTCCTTCAGTCGATCTCTTCACCCGATATTGTCCATGTGAGCGATTCGTTCAGCGCCAACAATACTGCCTACTATGTGATGGACTATGTCGATGGTGAGTCGCTGGCCGATAAGGTGAAGCGTGGACCGCTTTCAGAGTCCGACGCTGTGGCTTACATCACACAGGTGGCCAATGCGTTGAAGCAGGTGCATGGCTTAAACCGCCTTCACCTCGATGTGAAACCCGCAAACATAATGGTGGATCACGATGGGCATGCCATTCTCATCGACTTCGGCACATCAAAGCAATACGATGCCGATAGTGGAGAAAACCACTCGACGCTGCTGGGCAAAACCCTCAACTATGCGGCCATAGAGCAGTGGGGCAACAACGTGAAGCACTTTCATGTAGCCACTGATATTTACGCCTTAGGTGCCACACTCTACAAGTTGCTCACAGGCGTTACTCCTCCCGGAGCTACCGATCGAATATCGGGAACGGCGCTGCCTCCTCTCCCCGCTACGATAAGTGCCGCTACGGCAAAGGCCGTCAACAAGGCGATGGAGATAAGTCGCGAGGCTCGCCCTCAGTCGATCGATGAGTTTCTTGCCCTGCTCAATGGAGTTGAAACACCACCGGCCGACTCTTGCGACGAAGACCTTGAGGTGACTGTGATTTCAGCCGGAAATGATGACGATATCGATGCCGAGGCAACTGTGGTTGGTACTGCACCACAGAAAGGTGACGGCAGTGGCAACGGCGCTTTGCTCGACCTCTCAAACGTGGCTAAAACAACAAAAGCCGTAGGAAAAGGTGAGTCGTTAAGCTCGTTGATGCAAGGGGGTGTGTCGCGCTGGATAGTTGTGGGCGTAATCGCCGCTCTTGTGGCCGTCGCAGTCACTTTTGCCGTGCTCTATTTCACCGATAGCAAGCCCAAAACCACCTCCTCCCCATCCACTACCACCGCCACCACGTCAACATCGGTATCAGGCTCGTCCGGTGATGCTGGCGCCAGTACTCAAGTCGATGATACTGATCAAAAGAATTTGCAGGAGTTTGTCAAAGAATTTAATGCCAGTTATTCTGGTAGGGTGATAGCCAGTGGGCTGATTTGTAGGGATATAGAGTTGAATGGGAACACGATCGTGTTGAATCTCGTCCTAGACAATGGTATCATGCTGACTGATAAGGATTTTGCTGAGTTTAAAAGCGAATTAGTCCCACAATTGGCACGAGGATTCATGAGGGGTGCTTCCAGAAACAGTGAAGTCGAGTCCCTATTAAAGCGTAATAAATTAAAATGCAGGGTGAACTTATACCAGAACGACAGGTTATTAGTCTATGGCATTGCACCTTTGACAGATTCATAATACTTTGACGGTGGGGGAGATGAGGTAGAGGCGGTCGGTGGTGCGGGTGATGGCTGTGTATAGCCAACGGTAGAAGTCCATCCCCTGCGACTCGGGAGGTATGCCTGCCATGTCGACAAACACGTTGGGCCACTGTCCACCCTGAGCCTTATGGCATGTGACGGCGTAGGCATATTTGACCTGTAGGGCGTTGAAGTAGGGGTCGCTGCGGAGTATTTGGCGCTGTGCGGTGAGCGACAGGCTTGCGCCAAGAGAATTGGCTGCGAGAACATCTTGTTGCAATTGAGCTATGCGCTCGGTGGGCATCGCGGCGGTGTCGGATGTGAGGGTGTCGAGCATCAGTTTGCAATCGATGGTGATGTCGCGGTATGTGAGATGAATTTTGGCATCGGCAAACAGCAGGCCGTAGCGCAGCTCAGAGTCGTAGATCTGCTCCACGGTGGCTATGTCGCCGTTGGCAATAAAGGGGATTGACGGTATTTCTTTAGTCCAGTGATAGTTGTTTTTTGCTACCATGAGGAGTTCGCCGCGGGTTATCATCTCCTCGCGCCCCAATATGCGGTTGCGTATCTCGAGATTGTAGGCTGTGGCACGTCGGTTGGAGCGAGTGATGAGTATGGAGTCGCGCTCACCATCGTCGGCACGGTAGGCCGAGGTAAGGGCATCTTCAAGGTCGTCCGATTCCAGTACCTTAATATCGTTGAAGGGCGTGACTGTGAGTTGCGGAGAGGGCAGGGGATCTTTGAGCATAGCATGGCGCAGCCATGTGGCATTGTGGAGAACACCCGAGGAGGAGTGTTGGCGTACGGTGGCCGTCAACTGGGCCCTGGTCACTTTGAGCCCGAAGCTGCGTAGCACCTGCGGCGACATTGCCGGCGATTCGGTGAGCCCGACTGGGGGGAGCTGTGCGGTGTCGCCAAGTAGCAGCATGCGGCACCCCGTGCCTGAATACACATAGTGAACGAGGTCGCTTAGCAGCGAATTATCTTCCCCTATCATTGAGGCTTCATCAACAACAAACAAGGCGTTTTTGAGTGGATTGGACGCCAATGTGAGCCCTTGCGTGGGCGATAAACGGTAAATAAATCGGTGTATCGTATAGGCGTTGGCTCCGGCAAAGAGGCTTAACACCTTGGCTGCTCGGCCTGTGGGCGCAAGAAGCACCACAGGCCACTTCATGGACTGTATGGCGCGTACCATCGCTCCAACCATCGACGACTTGCCGGTGCCAGCATATCCGGCAAGAATGAACACGGGGTCGTCGACCATAGCAGGACGGCAATAGAAGCGAGCCAACGCGGCAACAAGTTGTACTTGCTGATGCGTTGGCTCGTAAGGGAGTTGCTCGATGATCATCGAGCCGAATTGCAGTGGGTCTATAGGTGTCAATTGAGCGTCCACTCGGCGCCATTCTTTGTGTCCTTGACCGAAAAGCCCATTTCGGCGAGGCGGTCGCGGATGAGGTCGGAGGTAGCCCAATCTTTAGCAGCCTTGGCCTGAGAGCGGACTTCGAGCAGCAGATCGACGGCTTTGCGATAAGGGGTGACGTCTACGCCGGCTGTAGCATCGGGGCGGGTGATACCTAAGATGTCGAACAGGAATGTGTCGAACAGCTGCTTCAATGCTCGGAGGTCGGCGGCCGAAGCCTTGAGTGTGCCATCGTTGATCTGATTGACAATGCGTGCGGCGTCAAAGAGGGTGGCAATCACCATCGGTGTGTTGAGGTCGTCGTTGAGTGCGTCATAGCAACGTTGCTCAAGGGCCTGGGTTTCGGCCTCAAGCAGCGCCGGAGCGTCGGTGTCGGTAGCTTCAGCAGCGAGCTTGACGATACGCTCGTAGGTTTCAAGCATGCGGTTGAGGGCCTTTTCGGCTCCCTGCAGGGCCTCGTTGGAGAAGTCGACCGTGCCGCGGTAGTGGGCTTGAAGTATGAAGAAGCGTATTGTCATCGGCGAGTAGGCCTGGGTAAGCTTGGGGTGCTTGCCGTTGAAAAACTCGTCGAGGGTGATGAAGTTGCCGAGCGATTTCCCCATCTTCTGCCCCTCGATGGTGATCATATTGTTGTGCATCCAATATTTCACCGTGGGGTGGCCGTTGTGGGCTACCGATTGGGCAATTTCGCACTCATGGTGTGGGAACATCAGATCCATACCACCTCCGTGGATGTCGAAAGTCTCTCCGAGATATTTCTGCCCCATGGTTGAGCACTCGAGGTGCCACCCGGGGAATCCGTCGCTCCAGGGTGAAGGCCAGCGCATGATGTGTTCGGGCTGAGCTTTCTTCCATAGGGCGAAGTCGGCGGGATTGCGCTTCTCGCTCTGGCCGTCGAGCTCGCGGGTGTTGGTGCGGGTTTCGTCGAGCGAGCGGTTGGAGAGTATACCGTAGCGGTGATCCTTATTGTAGCTGTTTACGTCGAAGTACACCGAGCCGTCGCTGATATAGGCATAGCCCGACTCCAATATCTTCTTCACATACTCGATCTGCTCGATGATGTGGCCTGAGGCGTGAGGCTCAATCGAGGGAGGGAGCACGTTGAGCGCTTCCATAGCGTGGTGGTAGCGGTTGAGGTAATACTGCACCACTTCCATCGGCTCGAGCCGTTCGAGGCGCGCTTTCTTGGCTATCTTGTCCTCGCCCTCGTCGGCATCATGCTCCAGGTGCCCTACGTCGGTGATGTTGCGCACATAGCGCACCTTGTAGCCTAAGTGGCGCAGGTAGCGGAAGAGGATGTCGAACGTGATTGCCGGACGTGCGTGCCCCAGGTGGGCGTCGCCATATACCGTAGGTCCACAGACGTACATACCCACCATACCCTCATTGATGGGCTTGAAAAGTTCTTTTTGACGGGTGAGGGTATTGTAAATCAGCAGAGGTTGCATCGTGCGAGTATATGAGTTGATAAATGCTTGCTATTTAGGCCATGAATGGGTTGGGGATGTCGTTGCCACCCTTGTTGCCGCCGTTCACGGGCTGCTTGTGTGTGATTTCGCCAAAGGTATTCTCATATTTCTGCAAGTTATCGCGGAGGGCGAAAAGCAGATTTTTGGCGTTCTCGGGGGTCATGATGATGCGTGACTGCACCTTGGCCTGTGGCATGTTGGGGGCTACGGTGATGAAGTCGACAAATACCTCGTTGGGGGAGTGTGAGATTACGGCAAGGTTGCAGTAATGACCGTTGGCCACTTCGGGGGTGAGTTCGATCTTCAATTCGTTGGGTTTCTGATTATTGTTGCTCATTTTTTCAGATTTTTAAAGTTGAATAATAATGTTTTAGGGGCATCGAAAGGCTTTTGATGCCTTTGCGCCACTATTTATTTGCAAAGATAGCCATTTTCGGCTAAACCCTGCGTTAAAACATCCTAATGTGTCAGAATATGAACTGGGCTGTGGCTGCCACGCGCAGGTTGGTGACGCTATGGGTGTCGACCACCCGACCATCGCTGGGTCGCAGTGTACCATACCATGCAGTTGACGTTGACACCTCTACGCCGAATCGCCAGTGGTCGGGATTGTAGGATATTTGTGCGCTCACACCTAATAGCTGGTCGATGTCGAGACCTTCGCCATAGGTTTGGCCCGTGATGGGGTGGGAGGTGCCGAGATTTTTGAGATACCCGGCGAATATGCCTGGTTGCCAGCGCTTGCCGTAGACGAGGTTAACCCACGTCATGGAGTGGTGGAATGGTGTGTAACGGCATTGATGGTTGGTCGGGTCGGTTTCAATCACGCCGAAGCCTCCGAGCATCGATGTGTGGGTGAGGTTGTTGGCCAGTGTTGTTTTGGCCGAGGCCATCCATAGCGGTCCGCGGTACTTGATGTGGGCTTCGGCCGAGAGTGATGTGACGCGCTCGTTGACTTTGTAGGTCACATCGTCGATTGTGGCCTCTGTACGCGGCTTGAGTGACAGCATTTCCCCGCCGATGCCTGCGGTCCAGGGGCCGTGGCGATAGTCGGCGCCGATATACAGCTCGGGGATGTTGCTATACTTGATGTATCGGCTACTCTTCCCCGCAGGGCCTATTGAGTTGAATTGCGACTGCCATATTGCGGAGGCCGTGAGCTGCCAGCGGTTGCGGGTGAAACGTCCTCTCACCTGCGGCGAACGGTTGAACGGCTGGAATGGCGCGCCGGTGGAAAGGTTGAGCACACTTGGCGACACCTCACCAAAGAGCGGGTGCCACGTCTGTCCCACCAAGAGCGCCCAACGCCCCCAGTCGAGATTGAAGTAGGCCTGGCGTATGCGGGGCATCGCATAGTTGGAGCCCGAGCCGCGGAAGTCGATCTCCACCTTGGCCGAGGTGGCTGCTGAGCCGAGTCTTGGGCCATTGATGTCGACACCAAGGCGGGTGTAAATTGAGTGAAAACTCCCTTGGGGTGTGTCGTTGAGGTCATTGCCCAGGGGGTCGTAATTGTGATCCTTTGGGTACATGTAGAATAGACCGTCGACTGTCTCCACGTTGTCGCGCGAATTGTAGAATAGATCGCTGCGAATTATCCCGTAGAAGTGCAGGTCGAAATCGCCAACCCCCTTGGCCAGCAAGGTCAAGGGGGTAAGCAATAAGATGATTATGAGGCGTCGCATGGGCTATTCTACTACCCAGTGGTCGCCGGCGATGATCATGTCGCGGAGGGTGTTGAACCCTTTCTTAGCGCGCACTTGCTCTACCTGGGCGTCGATTTCCTCATTGTACACAGGTGATTCAACGTCGCGTATCACACCCACGGCCAGGGGGAGGTCGGTGCCATCCATCATGGCCAGCTGCTGGTGCAGGAAGTTGGAGCGACAATGCGCATCGTGTACCAGCACGTCGTCGATGGTGTAGCCATCCTCGCCGAGGGTAACGGCCTTGAGCAGGAACCCATCCTGCACCAGGCCGCGGTTGAGGTCGGCTCCGAATAGCATCTTCTCGCCGTGGCGCAGATGTATTGTGCGGTCGGCACGATACTGACGGTCGGTGATCTCGTTGTGTATGCCGTTGTTGAATATCACACAGTTTTGTAGAATCTCCACCACCGATGTGCCCTTGTGACGGGCGGCGGCCACCATCACTTCCTGTGAGGTGGCGAGCTCAACGTCGATCGAGCGGGCGAAGAAGTTGCCGCGTGCTCCAAACACCAGTTCGGCGGGGATAAACGGATCTTCGGTAGTGCCGTAGGGCGATGATTTCGATACGAAGCCGCGTGCCGATGTGGGCGAGTACTGTCCCTTGGTGAGGCCGTATATCTTGTTGTTGAACAGCAGTATATTGATGTCGATGTTGCGACGCACGGCGTGGATGAAGTGGTTGCCGCCGATGGCCAGACCATCGCCGTCGCCCGAAATCTGCCATACGGTCATCTCGGGGTTGGCCACCTTAAAGCCGGTGGCTATCGCTGCGGCGCGGCCATGGATGGTGTGGAAACCGTAGGTGCCCATGTAGTAGGGGAGGCGCGATGAGCAACCGATGCCCGAAATCACGGCTGTCTTATGAGGTGGAACGCCCACAGTGGCCATGGCTTTGTGGAGAGTGTTGAGTATGGCGTGGTCGCCGCATCCGGGGCACCAGCGCACCGGCGACTGGTTTTTGAAGTCGGCGGGGGTATATGCTTGGTTTTCCATGTCTTATTTTTCCATGATTTTGGTGACTGCTTCTTTTACTTCGCTCACGAGGAATGGCTGTCCCTGCACCTTGTTGATGCGCTTTATCTCCACGTCGGGGAAGCGGGCCTGGAGGTAGTCGGCAAATTGGCCACAGTTGAGCTCGGCCACAATCACGCGCTTGTAGCTGCGGAGCACCTCGGCGGTGTTGGCAGGCAGCGGTCGTATGTAGCGGAACTGTGCGAATGCCACTTTCTTCCCTTCGGCGTTGAGCTCGCCGGCGGCAGTGAGCAAGTGACCGTAGGTGCCACCCCAGCCCACAAGGAGGGTGTCGGCGTCTTTGTCGCCGTTAACTTCGAGCAGGGGTATGTCATTGGCGATACGCTCCACTTTTTCGCGGCGGAGTGCCACCATCTTCTCATGGTTGACGGGGTCGGTGGAGATTGCACCGGTCACGGCGTCCTTCTCCAGTCCACCGATGCGGTGCTCGGCTCCCGGGGTGCCGGGTATAGCCCAGTAGCGGGCCAGGGTGTCGGCGTTGCGGTCGTAGGGGCGCCATCCGTCGGCTATCATCTGGTCGGTGACATAGGGTGGGCGTATTGCGGGGTATTCGTCGGCTTCGGGCACGCGCCAGGCCGATGAACCGTTGCCGATGAAGGCGTCGCTCAGCAGTATCACGGGGGTCATGTGCTCGATGGCTATTCGGCAGGCCTCGAAGGCCATGTCGAAGCAGTCGGTGGGCGATGTGGGCGCTACCACCACTACGGGCGACTCGCCGTTGCGGCCATATAAAGCCTGCATCAGGTCGGTCTGCTCGGTCTTGGTGGGGAGTCCGGTCGATGGACCGCCGCGTTGCACATCGATTACTACCAATGGCAGCTCGGCGATAACGGCAAGGCCTATACCTTCCGACTTCAGCGCCAGGCCGGGTCCTGATGTGGATGTCACAGCGAGGTTGCCGGCAAATGAAGCTCCGATAGCCGAGCATACGCCTGCTATTTCGTCCTCCATCTGGCAAGCTTTCACGCCAAGGTCTTTGCGCTTGGCCAGCTCGTGGAGTATGTCGGGGGCGGGGGTGATGGGATATGAGCC
>CAMWOD010000002.1 GCA_947175715.1 uncultured Porphyromonadaceae bacterium | reverse complement strand
AGGGGTAACATCATCCGATCTGGAGAAGATAGCCTGTTCAGTGATACGGGAGATGTGTAGCGGCACACCATTCCGTGCTGAGGAGATAAAGCTTGTATCAGGAGCCCGATTCCCCGACATCATGGCCGAGCAATACTTCGGTGTGGAAGTGAAGTCGACGATAAAAGACCAGTGGGTATCAACCGGTAGTAGCATTGTAGAGTCAACACGCGATAAGTATGTAGAGCACATCTACATGCTGTTTGGCAAATTAGGTGGCCAGCCGGCATTTATCTGCAGGCCCTACCAGGAAGTCCTCTCGGAGATAGCCGTGACACACTGCCCACGATACCTTATCAACATGAAGCTGGAGAAGGGGCACTCCATTTTTGACAAAATGCACACCACATATGACCAACTGCGCACTTCGGGCAACACCATTGAGCAAGTGCGCAGATATTACAAGCAGAAAGCGGCCGATGAGGGTA
The DNA here is from genome assembly GCA_947175715.1 of uncultured Porphyromonadaceae bacterium. Taxonomy (GTDB): domain Bacteria; phylum Bacteroidota; class Bacteroidia; order Bacteroidales; family Muribaculaceae; genus JAJPXC01. The sequence goes on along the minus strand of CAMWOD010000002.1, from coordinate 17,328 downwards.
AAATCGAAATGCCCTGGTGGCTTGGCGACAGTAATACCGACGACCTGACGACTGCGGTCAACGTGAAGTTTTGGCGAGATGTGTCTTTGCACCACAAACAGCTGCTCCAGGCCCAAATTTTCATACTGTTTCCCGAGGTATTGCTGAGCAAATTTGACAGGGCCTCACTGTGGTTGTGTACCACTCACGGCATACTCAATTCGCACATGCGCGACACCTTCACCGCCGGAGGCATGATAAAAACCATCGATGGTGTCGCACTCGACAAGCCGCTACCTCAGATTATTAAACGGCTTGTTGCCTCAGCCAGCCAAATCAACGAGTGCTTTGCCGACAGCGACTTCATCAACCGACAAGTCAGAGAATTCAACCCCTCGATTTTAAACGGCGACACCCCCTACGGTTCAAGCAGCAACACCCCATACGACAACTGGCTCACCCAAGTAATCAACGCCACTAAGCTACCACAGCTACCCACCTGGCTCACCCGCCTCCCCCACCTGAAATAACCAACAGGCATCCCCACTCTTGCAGTCCCCACATTATGTAGGGCGTCGCAACTGACGATCATATGACCGCAATTTTCTTTGCCGTGGGGCCTTGGCGGACGATGTAGAGGCCGGGGGCGAGATTGTCGGTGGTGTTGGCAATACGTACGCCATTGAGGTCATAGACCTCGCAAGCCTTTTCGTCATCAATGTATGTCGGAAGCTCCTCAACGCCAGCGAAATCATGAGCCTCGATTTTTGCGAAATTCTTCCACGGATCGATTGTCTTGCATTTCGCCACAGCCTCCTCGGGCACATAAAGCGTAGCTGTGGCATAGACTTCAAATATGTCATCACTTCCACTTATAGGCTCAGTGGCTGCATAGTAGACCGAATTCAAGTTGTCGCACGCCACAAAAGCTTCTTGACCGATATAAGCGACCGATGCGGGAATTGTCACTGAGGTCACACCCCTGCAGCCACGGAAAGCATTATCGCCGATCACAGTGACCGATGACGGTATTGACAACTCCGTCAGCCTACTGCAGTAGTAGAAAGCGAATTCGCCGATTTCGGTTACTGAATTGGGTATCGACACATCGGTCAGCTCGGCGCAGTCAAAGAATGTCATATAACCTATCCTGGTTATAGAGTTGGGTATAGTCACCGAAGCCAGGTGGTTGCAGTAAGTGAAGGCCCCACTTCCGATTGATGTTACCGTGCTGGGAATCGTCACCTCAGTCAGCGCCCACGAGTCCCTGAAAGCATCATCGCCGATTGTGGTGACCGAGGCAGGGATGTCAACCGATGATCGTACGTTGGGGAAAGCTATCAGCTCGGTCATATCCTTGCTGTAAAGCAAACCGTCGACAGCAGTGAACGCTTCGTTATCGGCCTCTACATTAATCGTTGTCAGCCAAAAGCAACCCGCAAATGGATTTTCCACAATTGTGGTGACCGACTTAGGGATTGTGACCTCAGTAAGACCGATGCAGTAGGAAAAAGCCATATAACCGATTGACTTTAAGGAAGACGGAAGCATCAATTCCGTCAGCTCTTCGCAGCCATAAAATGCCTGCATACCGATATGGATGACAGAATTGGGTATCACCACCGAATTCAATGCATGGCAATAATAGAATGCGCAGTCGCCTATTGTAGCAACAGTATTGGGAATAATCACCTCTTTGAGGTCGACACTCCCTGCGAAAGCATAAGTGCTAATTGCAGTGACGGTGTAAGCATCGCCCCCATAACTGGCAGTGGCAGGTATTACTACGCTACCCGACAAGAACTTATCCGACCGCACCTGGCAGGTCTTGTCTACTTTGCTGGTAATATTGTATGTAAGTATTTGACCCTCATAGGTATACTCGAAGTCTTGTGAAAATATCGGCAAAGCGAAAACCGATAAAAACAATAGAAGAAAATAAGCTCTCATAATTAAAATTTACCACTTGATTTTTACACCTAAGTAGCCCATAGGCAGGCTATACGCTGGCAAATATAGTGAAATTCGCTTACAAAAAGATAATCCAATCCGCCTGGATTGCAGCGGATTGGATTTTTAAGGATATTAGGTGATTAGAGGTCGGTGCGGGTACCGACGATCTTGAGGTTGTTGTCGCGGATGAAGTTGAGTATGTTTTCGCGGATTTCAGAGGGCTCGATGTCGGCCTCGATGCGCTTCATGGCGTTGAATACCGACGAACCGCTCTGATACAGGTGGCGGTAAGCCGACGCAATATCATCGATCTGTTCTTCGGTAAAGCCTTTGCGGCGCATGATGTAGGCGTTGGTGCCCGCATACACGGCTGGGTTGTGTGCTATGATTACGTAGGGTGGCACGTTGGAGCCGATACGGCAACCACCCTTGATCATAACCCATTGCCCCACATGGCAACCCTCGTGCACCACAGCGTTGGACGACAAGATGGTGCATTCGTCTACCATGGCGTCGCCAGCTATGGTCACACCATTGCCAAGCACGCATCTGCCCCTCACCAATGTGTCGTGACCTATGTGGCACTCGGCCATGATAAAGCACTTGGAGCCGATGCGTGTAGCCTGACCCTCGCGTATGGAGCGATTGATTATCACATGCTCGCGTATTACGTTGTTGTCGCCTATCTCGCAATAGGTTTTCTCCCCTTTCCAGCGGAAATCCTGTGGGTCGGCGCCGATTATCGAGCCTTGATACACCTTATTGTTACGACCCATGCGCGTGCCTCGGATTATTGAGGTGTAGGGCATGATTTCGCACCCATCGCCTATCTCCACATCGCAATCGATGTAGGCAAATGGGTGGATAGTAACGTTTTCTCCTATTTTGGCCGACGGATCTACGTAGGCCAATGGGCTGATGCTTGACATGGTATGGTGATTTATGATTTGACTTGGTAATAAATTAACGGCCTCCACCGAGAGCCTGATATAGATTGATTATGGCCTGGGCCTGAGCCAGATTAGTGGTGATCTGCGATATTTGAGCAGAAAGAAGCCCCTGCTGGGCAGTGAGCACCTCGAGATAGGTTGACGTACCGATCGAGAGGAGCTCTTGGGTGTATTCCACCGACTTCTCCAGATTGGCCACCTGCTGGCCGAGATACTGCTGCTTTTCGGCAGCCTTGGTGTAGGCGGTCATGGCGTCGCTCACCTCGGCTGAGGCGCTGAGCAGTGTGTACTCAAAGTTGTTCATAGCTTGCTGCTGGCTGGCTTTTGCGGCCTCAAGGCGAGCTATGTTGGCACCGCGCGAGAATAGCGGCGCTGTGAGCTGTCCGGCAAGGTTGACAAACCACACTCCGGGGTTTACAATCATCTGACCCAGCGAATTGGTGAAGCCACCGCTGGCGGTGATGTTGAGCGAGGGATAGAAGGCAGCACGGGCCGATGCCGTAGCATAATAAGCCGCGGCCACTCCCTGTTCAGCGGCAGCTACATCGGGGCGAGCCGCCAGCTCAACCATCGGTATCTGCTCGCGCATCAGCGGCGACACCGTAAGATTCAGATCGCTATTGACTGCCCACTGCTGCGGCAGCGTGTTGAGCAGCAACGACATAGTATTGTTGAGCTTATCTATCTGCAGGTCGATGTCGGTAATTGAGGCGAGTATGGCGAAGTAGTTGGCCTGCGATTGCACCACGGCTGTCTCGTTGAGGCGAGCAGCCTCCTTGAGCTCGCGCATCACCTCTACCGACTGCGCCCACAGTTTGGCTGTCTCCACACTCAAGTTGCGCTGAGCATGGAGCGCAACGAGTGCATAGTAAGTATTGGCCACACCTGCAATGAGCTGCGAGCGTGCGGCTTGGGCATAAGCCTCCGACCTATACAAAGCCACCTGCGCACCGCGCTTGCTATTGAGAAGCTTGCCGAATATATCTACCTCCCACGACACCTGGGCAGGAAGCTGATAACCCCACGACATCTTGCTGCCGTCGACGCTCGAACCCGATCCATTGGGAGCTAATGCCACCGAGGGGAAATAGGCCAGCTTGGCGCCACGCAGCTGGGCGTTGGCTATATCCACGTTGAGCTTGGCATTGGCAAGATTGGTATTGTTGTTGAGAGCCATGTTGATATAGTCGGTGAGCAACGGATCGGTAAACACGTTCTCCCACAGCATATTGCCCAGAGCCGATGAATCGGCGGGGGTATTGCGTGCCTCCACATACTCCTTGGTGAGAGCAGTGTCGGTGGGCATCTCAAACTTCTTATATACGTTGCAGCTGCTCATGGCAGCCATCATTACGATGGCTGCCACGGGGGCGCTGATTATAGAGATTTTCATTGATTTACTGTAATAATTGGTTAGTTCTTAGGTGCATACTGTTCGATTTCGGCACCGATTTCCTCATTGTTGGTATCCTTCCAGGTGATAGGCTTGATCTTCTCCTGTATCTTCTCGAATATCACAAACAGTGCGGGCACTATCACTACCTGGAGCACCATACCTATCAACATACCGCCGATTGAGCCTGCGCCGAGGGCACGGTTACCATTGGCACCTACGCCGTGGGCAAACATCATAGGCAACAAGCCGATAATCAGCGCCAGTGAAGTCATCAGGATAGGACGCAGACGGGCAACCGCTCCGGCTATCGCCGCATTGACGATGCTCATACCGGTGCGTCGGCGCTCAAGACAGAACTCGATGATGAGGATGGCGTTCTTGGCCAAAAGACCGATCAACATAATCAGTGCGATCTGCAAGTAGATGTTGTTGGAGATTCCCTCGATATCGGCGAAGATGAACGAGCCCATCAAGCCGAACGGTATCGACAGAATCACGGCCCAGGGCAGCACATAGCTCTCGTACTGGGCCGACAGCAGCAGGTAGACGAACAGCAGACACAATCCGAAGATGGTAGCGGTAGCGCTGCTCGACGACTTGGCCTCTTCACGAGTCATACCCGCATATTCGTAGGTATAGCCAGTGGGAAGCACCTCGGCGGCCACGCGCTCCACAGCTTTGAGCGCATCGCCCGACGAGTATCCCGGTGCCGGCTGACCCGATACTGAGATTGAGGTGAACATATTGAAGCGGTTGAGCAAGTCGGGACCCTTAACCTGCTTGAGGGTGACGAAGTTGCTGATCGAAGCCATCTCCGAGCCGTTGCGCACCTTGATAGCGTCGAGCGAAGCCTCGTCGACACGCGCTTCGGGAGCAGCCTGCATCATCACGCGGTAGATCTTGCCAAATCGGTTGAAGTTAGACACATACATACCGCCGTAGTAAGCCTGCAGTGTAGAGAGGATCGTCTGCGGGCTCAACCCTGCGCGCTTAGCCTTGGCAGCGTCGACATCGACCATATACTGCGGGAAGCTGGGGTTGAACGTAGTGTAAGCCTGAGCAATCTCGGGCTGCTCGTTGAGCTTGCCCAGGAATTGCTGTACAACGCCGAAGAACTGGGTGATATCGCCACCTGTGCGGTCTTGCATCTTCAACTCAAAACCGTTGGTCACCGAGTATCCGGTGATCATAGGGGGAGCGAACATGATCACACGGCCATTCTTCACCACCTGAGCCAGCTTAGCCTGAGCCATCTTCTGTATATTGGCGGCCGATTCCTCGGCTGAGCGCTCGCTCCAGTCCTTAAGTTTGAGAATGAATGTACCGTAGGTATTTCCAGCACCGGCGATGAAGCTGTAGCCGGTCACACTCTGGCGGTGGCGTATACCGGGAATGGTACCCAATACCGAGTCAATCTTCTCCATCTCGCGCTTGGTCACCTCCTGCGATGTGGCCGGGGGCATGTCGAGCATACAGAACAGCGTACCTGTATCCTCGTCGGGCACAAGAGCTGTAGGTGTGACGCGCATCATGTAGACCAATGCGGCTATTGCCACTAAAACTACTACAAATGCCGAAATCTTGTGGTTGATGAAGAAACGCACCGCAGGGCGATAAACCTTGAGCAGACCGTTATAACCGTTTTCAAAACCGCGGTGGAACCTCTTGCTGAAGATGCCCAGCACGGTAATTATAGCCACAATCGAAGCGATGACAAGGTGTGGTATATTCTCCAGCTGATACCATCCGAGCACCATGAAAGTGATGGTGGCGATAAGGAATACCATTGTAATCAATGGGTGCAGATTGAGCGACAGTCGGCGGCTATAGCGCTTCTTCACCGCATCACCGGCAGCCTTATAGGCCTCACCCATGCGCTGCTTCAGCGGCTTCTCATTACCATCCTCATCGTGAGCTTTGAGGAACACCGCACACAGCGCCGGCGACAGTGTCAATGCGTTGATGGCCGAGAAGCCGATCGCAATGGCCATAGTCAATCCGAACTGGCGGTAGAATACACCCGACGTACCGGGCATGAACGATACGGGTATGAACACCAGCATCATCACAAGGGTGATTGAGATAAGCGCTCCGGCTATCTCGTTCATCGCATCGATCGACGCCTTGCGCGGGTCGTGATAGCCGGCGTCGAGCTTGGCGTGGACCGCCTCGACCACCACTATCGCATCGTCGACCACAATGGCTATCGCAAGCACCAGAGCCGAGAGTGTGATGAGGTTGATTGAGAACCCGATAGCGTACATCAGGAAGAATGTACCGATCAAAGCCACAGGGATGGCAATGGCCGGGATGATGGTAGAGCGGAAGTCCTGAAGGAATATGTAAACCACGAAGAACACCAGCACGAATGCCTCGATGAGGGTTTTCACAACCTCTTCTATCGACGCATAGAGGAAGTCATTGTTGTTCATCGGCACCTCGATGGTAAGACCCGAGGGGAGGTCTCTCTTCACATTCTCCAGCTCGGCAAGACAGTCGTTGATAATCTGTGTAGCGTTGGAGCCGGCGGTCTGGAATATGATACACATCGATGCAGGGAGATTGTTGAGGGTCGATGAGTAGCCGTAGGTCACACGTCCCAGCTCCACATCGGCCACATCCTTGAGGTATAGGTCGCCCGATGTATCATTGGAACGTATCACTATATTACCAAACTCCTCGGGGGTAGTCAAGCGCCCCTTATACTTCATGGTGTACTGGAAGCTCTGGTCGCCACGCTCACCGAATGTACCGGGAGCGGCCTCGATGTTCTGCTCGGCAAGAGCTGTGGTGACGTCGGAGGGCATCAGCGAGTACTGGGCCATCTTGTCGGGGTCGAGCCATATACGCATCGAGTAGTCGGCACCCATCACCATCACATCGCCCACACCCGACACACGTTGCAGCTGTGGCACGATGTTGATTTTCATATAGTTCTCGATAAATTCGAGGTCGTACAGGCCTTCCACTTCAGCGGCGAGCGACACTGCCATAAGCATTGAGGTCTGACGCTTCTGGGTGATGACGCCCACCTGGTTTACCTCCGAAGGGAGGAGGTTCTGAGCCTTGGCTACGCGGTTTTGCACATCGACTGCGGCCATATTGGGGTCAAAGCCCTGCTCGAAGTACACATTGATGGTAGCCGAGCCGGTGTTGGTGGCTGTCGACTCCATATAGGTCATACCCTCGGCACCGTTGATCGACTCCTCAAGGGGGGCGATCACCGAGTTAAGCACAGCCTGGGCGTTGGCTCCGGTATAGGTTGTGGTCACCGAAATGGTGGGAGGGGCGATATTAGGGAACTGGGTGATGGGGAGTGAGAACAAGCCCAAAATACCCAGCAATACAATGAATATAGATATGACCGTTGATAGTACCGGTCGATTAATAAATGTATCGAGTTTCATCGTTGTCGTGACTGATTTGGGTTATTTAGCTTGCTCCCCTGCGGCTGCGGTGGGTGTGATGGTCATGCCGTCTCTTACTGTCTGGTTGACGCCCTCCACTACTATGACGTCGCCCACTTCAAGACCTGATGTCACCACATAGTTGCGCGAGTCGGTGCGTCCCTCCATGATAGTGATGGGTGTGGCAGTAACCTTGTTGTCACCGTCAACCTTAAGCACGAAGCGCTGGTCCTGGATGCCGAAAGAGGCATTTTGGGGAATGAGGATGGCCTCCTCGATCACTTCGGGTATCACCACCTTGCCGGTAAATCCTGAGCGGAGCACACCCGAGGGGTTGTCGAAGAGCGCACGAGCCTTGGCGGCGCCGGTCTGAGCGTTGATCACACCCTCGATGGTCACCACTTCACCCTCGATAGGATATGTGCTGCCATTGGAGAGAATGAGCTTAACCTTGGGGAGCGATTTCATGGCCTCGGCAACCGAGCGGGCACCATTGTCGGTCATGCCCAGGATGTAGTTTTCGGAGAGGGAGAAGTCGGCGTATACTTTTGATGTGTTGCTCACAGTGGTGAGTGCCGTAGATGGTGATGCGAGTGTACCCTCGCGGAATGGTATCTGACCTACCACACCATCGATGGGCGAGGTCACTACAGTGTATGCGAGATTTTTCTGTGCGTTGGTAAGCTGTGCGCGGGCCGATGCGAGATTGGCTTCGGCGGTTTTCAGCTGATTGGCCGACAGTTCATAGGCATAGCTGCTTATGATACCCTTGTCGAATAGGGCCTTGTCCTTATCAGCTGTGCTGCGGGCGGTATTTACAGCAGTCAGGGCCGAGTTGACAGCAGCTTCCGATGAATTTACAGCGGCTTGAAATTGCACCTGATCAAGGGTGAACAGCACTTGGCCGGCTTTCACCTCCTGGCCTTCGTCAACATTCACTTTAGTAATAAATCCGGTGACTTGTGGACGTATCTCCACATCGTTGATACCCTTGATCGATGCCGGGTAAGAGTTTTCGATCTCTGAGGTTGCCACTCCAAGTGTCATTGTAGCTACCTGGGGAGCTTGTTGAGCGGCGGCTGCCGCAGCTGAGGCTGCTCCCTGCTCCTTCTGGGCATCCTTGCCCGAGCAGGCTGTCATCGCTGCCACGGTAGCGGCAGCCAAGGCGAGTTGATAAATCTGCTTCATCGAAATTACGTTTATTTACTCTTTTTTCAGTTATATTATTTCTGCGTTATGTGTGACTCGGCCAGTGTACACCGACACCGTTGCCATTATTTACATTTTTCAGATATAGTTAATGAGGCCATCCCTCGATTGACCTATTGGAACTTCAAAATTACTCATTATTTACTGAACATTGGCAAATTTTGTGAGATTTTGGGCGTTTTGTTTACTTTTTTGCCCCTTTATACCAATTCAGATGGCATAATATCTAATTTTTGCATACCTTTGTTAACGTTATGTCTACCCTGCGCTGCTACATAATCACTGACGACGATGCCACATCACAGCTGATGAAGCAATATATCGACCGCACCCCTATGCTGGAGTGCTCGGGGGTATTCACATCGGCACGCGAGGCATTCCCCGGCATCGCTGCCTCGGGTGCCGACGTAGTGATTGCCAGCGCCGATATGCCGCAACTTGGGGGATTGGAGTTGTCGCGGCTCCTACCATCGGGATGCCGATTGGTGCTACTCGCCGCGGACCCCGGCAACGCCGCCGAAGTATACGATGCCGGTGTGGCCGACTACCTGATGATGCCGGTACCCTACGAAAGGTTTGCCACCTGCGCCCGTCGACTGTTGACGATGGGGCACCCACAGGCCTCGTCGTCAGAGAGGAGCTGGAGATCGATTTTTGTGAAAAGCGACTACAAAATCGTGCAGATACCGGTCGACGAAATACTATTTGTAGAAGGGGTGAAGGACTATGTGAAGTTTCACCTTGGGCACGACCAGCGCTCGGTGATGTCGCTTATGTCGATGAAAACCCTCGAAGCCTACCTGCCCCCCGACATGTTCATGCGCGTCCACCGCTCATATATAGTCAACCTGCATCAGGTACGCATCATCGACCGTGGGCGCATAGTGTTCGGCGCCCACTATATCCCTGTGGGTGAGACTTATCGGCCGCACTTGCAGCAATACATAGCCTCACAATCGGTGGCCGAGCGGCCCACGCTCGAAAATTAGAGTTACAACTCCGTTACAGTCACTGAACCTTTTTTCAATCCCGCACGTTAGCTTTTAAAACTTACAAAACTTAAAGACTTAAAGCCAATGGAAGCTCCTACCCTCCTCACCCTGCTCAACTGGACCATTCTTGTAGCCCTCACCTCATCGGCAGCATGGCTTGGCTCTAAAATGCAGCGTTGCCGCCTACGCATGAGCCTACAGCGTGCCAATCGCCATAACCAATGATTGATACGGCATTTTTCCATACCACCGAGTTTTTTGTAATTGCTACCGTCGTGGCAGCTCTCGTGGTCGGATTCATGGCAATTCCGACGAAGCGAGGGGAGGCACGACAATTTTTTGTTGAGGCCAGCGTGATAGCCACGGGTGATGACCAGGCAGCGCCCTCAATCGAGGTGGAATGTCGCGACGATGGATCGGTGACTCTGATACGCCGCGGAGTCCAGGGGGTGCGCACCTCAGGCATGGTGAACCTCGCCATTACACTGATCGGCTTTGATCTCACTATCAATGAGCGCCTTGTGGAGGGAAGCACGTGGGATGGAATGGCCGACACAGCTATGGCCACCCTCGACATGATGGGTGCCGAGCGCTACCACGTGGTATACAAGAGCGAGTCAATATCGCGCATCGCCACACTCACAATCAACAACCATCCCGGATTCAGAGCTTCGCGACCACTCTTGCTGAGTTGAAATATTTCCCCTAATTTTGCCACAGAATACTAAAAGAACATAACCATGAAAATAGTTAACTTTGCCGACACCCCCTCGCTCGTAAGCCAATTTATGATGGAGCTGCGCGACGTCAACGTACAGCACGATCCTCTCCGTTTCCGACGCAACCTCGAGCGCATCGGCGAGATCATGGCCTATGAAATAAGCCGTACCCTCAACTACCGCACCGAGGAGATCACTACTCCCCTTGCTACAGCAAAGTGTCAGACGATAGCCGACCAGCTGGTGCTGGGCACCATATTCCGCGCCGGCATCCCCTTCCATCAGGGATTTCTCAACTACTTCGACCGCGCACAAAACGCCTTCGTCTCGGCTTATCGTAAATATAAAGAGAAGGAGAATTTCGACGTATTTATCGAATACCTCGCATCACCGCGTCTCGACGGCAAGGTGCTCATCCTGGCCGACCCGATGCTCGCCACCGGCGCATCGATGGAGCTGAGCTACCGCGCTCTGCTCACCAAGGGCACCCCCGCCCACATCCATGTGGCCTCGGTGATAGCCTCACAAACCGCAGTCGACTACATAGCCCGCACATTCCCCGCCGACCGCACCACCCTGTGGGTAGGCGCAATCGACGCTGAAATCAACGCCCACTCCTACATAGTGCCCGGTCTCGGCGACGCCGGCGATCTGGCTTACGGCATCAAAGAGTAGCGACGTGACCACCGGCCCGGTAGACTGCCACACCCATAGACTCGACGCCCCATATCCTGCAATAATATCGGTACAGCCGGAAGATACCTTATTGCCCGGCCACCGCTATTCGGTGGGTATACACCCCTGGCACACCGACAAGCTACCAGCTGGGTGGCGCGAGCAGCTCCACGCCGCCGCTCTACAACCCGAAGTGGTGGCGATAGGCGAGGCCGGTATTGACCGGCTCCGTGGAGCTGACATGGCCACACAGCTTGATGTGCTCAGCGAGCATATAAAATTGAGCGAGCAACTGGAGTTGCCGCTAATACTGCATGTTGTGAAGGCTTTCAACGAAATCATCCAACTGAGGCAGCGCATCAACCCCTCACAAAAGTGGATAATTCACGGATTTAGAAGCAAACCCGAGCTGGCTCGACAACTGCTCGACAACGGATTCGACCTGTCACTGGGTGAGCATTTCAACGCCGCCACGGCGGCCATAATACCTGCTGACCGACTCCATTTCGAGACCGACGAGTCATCGCTCCCTATCTCAGAGATAGCCCACCGCATCCTCGCAGCTCGTCAAGGCACCGGGTCGTAGCCCGAACCACCCCACGGATGGCATCGCGATATACGCCTTATGGCGAGCCATAAGCCACGCAGCGGCCCATGCTTGCGCAAAGCCTCGATGGCATATTGACTGCATGTGGGGGTAAAACGGCATGCCCCAGGAAGCATGGGGGATATGCACTGCTGGTAAAATCGTATCGGCAAAATCAGCACGCTGCTCACACAGCGGCCCACTACCCTGCTCACGCCTCGCATGACGATGGCTGATTGAGGGTGTCGCTGATGCGTTCAAGCAATCGCCTGAGGCTCTTGGCAATGCGTGCATAGTCGACATCACTGTCGGCTATATAGATCAACGCTAAGTCGATACTGCGACCTTGAAGTGCCTGAAAATCACGAAAATTGAGTCGGAACGCCTCTCGGATTCGGCGACGCAGACGCACACGGTCGACCGCATGGCGTATTCTGCGCTTGGGCACCGAAATCAGCATTTTTATGTCGGTAGAGCCGTCGCGGCGCTGAGTGTCGGTGCGCCACACACCGCGCAGCGGGTAGCACAGTGAAGCCTCGGAGCCATTGATGCCGCGAAACAGCATATCTATCGCCGTGTCGGAGCACAGCTTGTATTGCTTGCCGAGGGTCAACACCTGTAGTGCTTATTTATTGTTGGCGAGAAATTGCTCAAGCGCAGCGGTCATCGAGGGGGTAGCGGGCGATGGCGCCTCGATGTCGAGACGCAGCCCTGCATCGCGCACAGCCTGGGCGGTCGATGCGCCAAATGTGCCGATGGCTATATCGCCCTGCTCGAAATCAGGGAAATTCTTTTTAAGCGATGCGATACCCGAGGGGCTGAAGAATATGAGCATGTCATAATCAAACTTCTCATCGGGGCCGAAATCATTGCTCACCGTGCGATACATCACCGCCTTGGTGTAGTTGATGCCGGCATGGTCGAGCACCGAGGTATCATCCTTGTGTACGTCGCTCACCGCATATAGGTAGCGGTCTTTGTCGTGCTTCTTGAAGAATGGGAGCAGGTCGTCGAGCTTGCCGGTAGAGCCGTGGAATATCTTGCGCTTTCTGTACACTATGTATTTCTGCAGATAGAGCGCTATCGACTCGGTGGTGCAGAAATATTTCATGGTGTCGGGAATGCTTATGCGCAACTCCTGGCACAGGCGGAAGAAGTGGTCAACCGCCGTGCGGGCGGTGAATATAATAGCTGTAAATTCTGATATATCAATCTTAGACTGTCGAAATTCTTTAGATGTCAGGCCTTCAACCTTGATAAAGGGGCGAAACACGATCTCTACATCGTATTTTTCAGCTATCTCATAGTAAGGGGATTTTTCCGACGAAGGTTTAGGCTGAGAAACTAATATCTTCTTGAACTTCACGGCTTGTGCGTTTTTGAGCTTGTTTAAAAAGCGGGGTTAGGGAAATAGCGGCTCAACTCCATCGAGCCAAGAACGAACAGGACCACGGGTGTGATTTCCAGGGCGCAAAGATACAAAATAAAATAAAACAACGAGCCAAAATTCTCGTAAAAAATTCTAAATCCCTTAATTATGAACAGTATACGTGCCAGTACATACAACCCGAACGCAAGCCACAACATCGGCGTGAGCCACATGGGGTAAAACAGCGTCACAAGCGCCGGTACAAGTAGCGTGATACCCAAGAAAGCCTGCGACGCATCGTAACCCTTGACCCATTGCACGGCTCCCACATGATCGGTAAACACATACCCAACGACGCGGTAGGCCATGAGCTGAAATATGAAAAACAGCATGGCCACGCCCACCATCATGCCCACCGACAGCAGCTGGGCTCCACCTATCAGGTAACCCTCGCGGGTGAGCCATGTGTAGCCTATCAACCCCTCGCACACCCACAGCTGCAACAGCAGCACGATGAGCACGCGGGTCTCGTTGGTAGTAGTGTCGTCAAACACGTTGTTGCGACGACGCACCGACACCAGTTCCTGGCCCAGCACCTTAAACAGGCGATAGCAGTGCTTGAAATTGAAAGCCACAAGCAGCAGTGTGGCCGTCAACAGCACCAGCACTCCCGAATCGTTGGCTATGCGCTCGCTGCGGGGCGTTGGCTCTATGCCCTGGGTGTAGCTCACGTATGGGGCTGAATAGGCGGCGCTATCGGCCGCTGTGAGCTGAGCGTCGTCGATTCGGCTCTTCTCCCACGGGGCTACCACAGGATAGCGGTAAGGCAATGTGTCGTTGACTGCGGCTGTGGGCATCGCTCAGAATTTTGGTGACAGATTAAATGGTGATGGCTCGGCAAGTGCTTGCTTTACAGCCTCCTCTGGTGTGGTGGCTACAGTAAACAGCGCACTTGCGTGGTCGCGGTTGATAATGCCGCTCGACACACCGTGCTCAAACATATCAAGCAGTCGGTCGTAATACCCGTCAACGCTGAGTATCACGATGTTGCCACTATATAGCCCGAGTTGACGCCAAGTGATGATCTCGAGCAGCTCCTCAAGCGTGCCAAATCCGCCTGGAAGCGCTATCACTCCCATGGCCAGCGAGGCCATCATCTCTTTGCGGCGGTGCATGTCGTCGACCACCTCAAGCCGTGTAAGGCCGCTGTGATGCCACCCGCGCTCTACCATGAAGCGGGGTATCACTCCGATGGTGGTGCCACCGGCTGCAATCGCGCCATCGTTGACCGCCGCCATCAGTCCCATGTTGCCTGCTCCGGTAATCACGGGGTGGCCGCTGCGGGCTATCAACTCGCCAAGGTGGCGTGCTGTGGCCATAAGACGCTCGCCTGCGTGGGTGCTCGACGCGCAGTATACGGTGATTCCTTTTGGATTACTCTGTGACATAGATACGCCACTCTCCATTTTGAAGGCTCGAGGGGAGAGCTTCCTCCTTACCAGTGAAATAATTGATCATTCCTTCAACCGATGGCTGCTCCTGGGTGTAGTCAACGGGCACCACGGCCGGACCTTCACCGAGGTTTACCATCACCAGCACGTTGTCGTCGTCGACGGTGCGTTGAAACACGTAGATATTGTCGTCGGTGGTGGGGAAGCGTTGCATCTCTCCACCCTGGGCACCGGCGTTGAGCGCTTTATGATCGTGCTTTAAGGCATTGAGCTTCTTGTAGAAGTTGAAATATCCGTTGCGCGGCTCCCACTGCGGGGCTTTATCCTTTACGAAAAACTCGAAAGCGCGGTTCATTCCGGTCTCCTGGCCGGTATATATCAGCGGCATACCGGGCAATGTGTAGCTCAACACGGCAAATGCGTCGGCGAGATTGCCCAGACGGTCAAACTCGGTGCCCTCCCACGAGTTGAGGTCGTGGTTGGTTATCATGTTCATCAGATAGGTATCGGCCGGATATTCGGCGGCTTGCTTCGCCAGGAGCGTATCTATGGCAACGGCAGTGGTGGCGGGGAATGTGCGCATTGGCTCACCATCCTTGCTGAATGTGTATTCGCCCGAGGTGGCGGCAATGGCGCTGAACAGGTCCTTCATGGGCCAGTTATACCCCATGTCGAAGGCGTTGACCTGCAGCTTGGGCTCACTGGCCTCGGCGAGCATGAACAGATCGGGCTTGACTCGCTGGAGCTGCACACGGGCTTCATCCCAGAAGTCTACAGGTACCTCAGAGGCCACATCGCAGCGATAACCGTCGACGCCCACTTCGGTGAGCCAGAATTTCAGCGCGTCGATCATACCCTTGCGCATCTTGGGGTTGGAGTAGTCGAGTTTATACACGTCGGTCCAGTCGTAGGGGCCATACATCTTGCCATCCTTATCCTTGGCATACCAGTCGGGGTGCTTCTTCACCCAGGGATTGTCGCACCCGGTGTGATTGGGCACCCAGTCGAGTATCACTTTCATACCAAGCTTGTGAGCCTGCTCGACCACTTGCTTAAACTCGTCGATGGTACCGTATTCGGGATTAAACGCCTTGTAGTCTTTCACAGCGTAGTAGCTGCCAAGCTCACCCTTGCGATTGAGCTCGGAGATGGGGTGAATGGGCATGAACCACAGTATGTCGACCCCAAGCTCCTTGAGCCGTGGGAGCTCCTTGGCAAAATCGGTCACCTTTCCCGAGTCGGTGTATTGTCGCAAATTCACCTCATAGATTACTGCATTACGGCTCCAATCGGGATGCTTCACCGTAGTGGGAGCCGCGGCGTTGGCCTGAAACAGCGATGCTATCATCGATGCTATCGCCGAAAATACTGCAAAACGCTTCATATATGACACATTATTGATTAGCATGGATTAGCGTGACAAAGTTACCATTTTTATGATAAATATGCAGCAAAATCGGCCAAACATCTTATCTTTGCGTCATATTGTAAGCCAATTCATAATACAATGCCCCCACGATTGGGTAAAGCTTCTCGAAAATTGAAAATCATGGGATTTTTTGACAAGTTTTCAGCCGAAATCAACGCTATATTCAACGAGGACGATGACGAAATCAAAATCAACGATTTCACCGCATCGACACCTCCACCCCTTGTACCGCCGCAAGTCACTCCATGTGGAGGCTCCCCATTCTCACCAATGCTTGAACGCCTCATCAATGCGGCTCTTGCCGACGGCGTGATCACCGACAAGGAGCGCCAGGTGCTTCATCGCAAAGCACAAGAGGAGGGTGTTGACCCCGACGAGCTCGACTTGGTGCTGGAGGCCATGCTGTATGAGCGCAAGAGGGATATCGCAGCTGCCACATCGGCCATCCCCACTCCCCCTCCTACCCCGCAGGCTTCTATCTCACCGATGCCCGCCATGCCCACGATGCCTCCCCCTCCACCCATTGCATCGCCGGCTCAGTCGGCCAAGCATGGTCAGGTGCGCAAATGCCCCGGGTGCGGCAAATTCGTGCAGTCGTTCGAAGCTATATGCTCGGAGTGCGGCTTTGAGTTTATGGGCATCGAGGGCAATAACTCGATAATGAGCCTGCAAAGCAAGCTCGATGGCATCTCGGCGCGATACGGCATCAACCCATTCTCGGCGCAGCAGCGCATCGTAGAGCGCGCATCGTGCATCACCAACTTCCCCGTGCCCAACACCAAGGGTGATCTCTACGAGTTCATCATCACATCGTCCAACAATATAAAGAGCGGGCTCGGCGGTATCGACCCTGAGAGCAAGGCGTGGAAAATCAAGTGCCGCCAATGCTGGGACAAGGCACGTCTGCTACTTGCCGATGACCCTAAGTCGTTACAGAGCATCCAAGAACTGCTGCTCGAAAAACGCCTGCTCAAGTATGAGACCAGTGGCTTCCTCAAGAAAGAGCGCACCGGCCGCGTGATATGGAACGACTGACCACCTAATCAAATAAACACATAACACATAAACTCAATATATGGGAATATTCGGACCAAAAACCGGCGGCATCATGAACATGATACGATGCGACGAGCCGGAATACCTGGTGTGGAAATGGCGCCCCGCAGGTGCTGACGTAAACACCACCAACCGCGAGAATGCCATACGCTACGGC
>CAMWOD010000001.1 GCA_947175715.1 uncultured Porphyromonadaceae bacterium | reverse complement strand
CGAAAGCTGAGCCGCGGAGAGGCGATATCGTACCGAACCCCGTGTGATGGGCGTACGCCCGAACGCGGGGAGGCCATACCCGTAAGCTCCTCGGAGTGCCGGAGGTACGATGTCATGGTCGCGACAGAGACCGGCGGCTACGCAGCCCTCTTTTTATCAAGCATTCTCCAATAATTTTGTTATATTTGCCACTGTAACAACTTCTGACGATAATTCAATGATATGAAAACAATACTCCGGGTTATAATAAGCGCTGTGATGGCCGTTTCTGCGCTCATGTCTTGCTCATTTGCGCATGCCTATGAGATTAAGCTTTATTTGGATACATATCATTACTGTATAAACGCAAGCCGTGACTATTCCTTACTCAGGGTTGGATCGACAGGAATCGAGCCTGGGGGGATTACAATTAAGGGTGTTACGGCTCAAGGTGATGAACAGCTGCTTTTCACATCTATTGGCTGCTCACGATTCAAAACTTCCGCTGAAAACGGCTTGCTGAACATAAACATTTACTGTGAGCCGTCTCCCTTGTGGATAACAGACTGCGCACTGGAAGACTCACAACTGGATTATGCCGAATTGGAACCACTCAAATTTTCATTCACATACAGCGACACAAATGGCTATGGCAAGTTAAATGACCCTGCGTTAAAACCTACATTAAATGGGTACATACAAATTCGTGTTGATAATCGCTATGTCTCGCCAGCGCCTTATTCGCCACCCGTAACGCCATATGAGCCGGAAGATGAAGGAGGCTACAGACGTCCCATCGACCCACATACCGTTATTTGCAATTGCATATATCATGGATATTCTACAAGCGCAATTATCGAGTTGTTGGACAGCTATGCGGGTCAGATCTCACCTGAGCTAAATGAGTCCGATCTTGCGCTCAGACAGAAATTAGTCGTTTATAAGCTCGCCCTTACCATGGGGAACAGACCCTTGCAGGCACGCGAACTTATAGATATAGCTCGCCAATTTGAGGAAATAAGGGATTTCAATAATAAAGCTTTCAAAGATTACGTATATCGACACCAATACCCTGCTCCCAAAGCTCCTGATAAAGAATAACCGACGACGCATAGGTTGGTGGGGAATTAGGAATGAGCAATTAGTAATGAGCAATTGGGGTGATGAGGTGGAGGGTGGCCTCGGTGAGGCCGCAATTATAGGTAGCCCCAGGTGCATGTCGTAGACCGAAACCTGGGGAAAGGACGTCCTACCATAATATTGAGCCTCGGAGAGGCGATGTCATGGTGAATGAAGGAGGGGGGAGAGAATGAATGCCGCAGGATATGCGCTGCGTAGCTGCCGGTCTTTGCCTGCCACCACGACATCATGCCTCCGGCACTCAGAATTCTTTTTGGTTTGGATTCCCCACACTCGCTTCGCTTCATGTGGGGTTCAGAACAATATCGCCGCGCCGCGGCTCAAATCGGAGTAATCGGAGTAATTAGGATTATCAGACCAATCTGACGACAGCTGAGCCGCGGAGCGGCGATATCGTACCGAACCCCGTGTGATGGGCGTAAGCCCGAACGCGGGGAGGCCATGCCCGTAAGCTCCGCTGAGTGCCGGAGGTACGATGTCATGGTTGTAACAGAGACCGGCGGCTACGCCGCGCATTGTCGCTGATGCTACGCATCGCTCCAATCTGCCAAAACTTCATCAACACAATTAAGCCGCCTCTCCGAGGCTGAATTATATGGTGTTATCCGCCTCCCCAGGTTACGTCGGCTTCGCCGCTTCCACCAGGGGCTATCAACTATTCCGACCTCTCCGAGGTCGATGAGGCGTAGAAACAAAAATATATGTTAAAAAAGGGGGATGTTGTTTTAAAAATCCTTACCTTTACCGTGCAAAAATGCAGTAAAACCTCAAACGTCAATACCACTCCATAACTTCAACATAATGAAGCGTTTATTCTTACTACCTCTATTATTGACAGCCCTCATAGCCATCACTGTCAGCGCCCAGAAAAATGACTCTAAGCAATACAAAGTCTACGGCGTGGCATTTTACAACCTCGAAAACCTATTCGACACCATCAACAACAACGGCAAATACGACCTCGAATTTTCGCCTCAGGGTGCCCGCCAGTGGGATGGCCGCAAATACTGGTCTAAAATCCACAACATGGCACGCGCCATCGCGTCGATGACCACCTCAACCACCCCCAACGGCCCGGCAATCATAGGCGTGAGCGAGATTGAAAACCGCTCGGTGCTCGAAGACCTGGTGAAAGACCCGCAGATAGCAAAATGGGACCTGCAGATATGCCATCACGACTCGCCCGACCGTCGCGGCGTTGACGTGGGCCTGCTCTACAATCCCCGCTACTTCACTCTCGAAAACGTCACCAACCACCGCCTGCGCATCGAAGGGTACGAATCATTCCGCACCCGCGATCAGATGTGTGTGGTAGGTCGACTCGGTGGCGACCGTATCGCCGTGATCGTTAACCACTGGCCCTCGCGCCTTGGTGGCCAGGAGCGCAGCTCCTACCTGCGTGAAGCCGCCGGCGAACTCTCCAAGGCCATCGCCGACTCGCTGTGGCAGGCCGACCCCAATATCGGCGTTATCGTGATGGGCGACCTCAACGACGACCCTTGGGACAAGTCATGCTGCAAATCGCTCGGCGCAGTCAAGGAGGCTAAAGACGCTGGCGAACATGGCTTTTACAATCCCTGGTGGAAGTTGCTCGCCAAGGGTATCGGCACACTCGCCTACAAAGGCTCGTGGAACCTCTTCGACCAGATAATCATCTCGGGCAATCTCGCCAACGCCCCCGAAGGCGCACTCCAATACTGGAAATGTGAGGTGCTCAACAAGGACTTCCTTAAGGACAAGGCCGGTACACGTTTAGGCTCACCGCTGCGTACATTCTCGGCCGGAATGTTCCTCAACGGTTACTCCGACCACTTCCCCACCGAGATTTTCCTCAAGAAAACAAGGTAAACAACAATCATAAATCATATTTATCAAAAACCAATCTTTGTTTTTTATGAAAAAACTATTACTCTCAATGCTGTGCATGGGCTCGATCATGGGCGCATACGCAGGAACCGGCACCGAGGCCGACCCCTATACCTGTGCCGAGGTCATCGCCATGGGTCCCAACGTCGACGTTGCCTCAGCTACCGTAAAGGGCTATATCGTGGGTGGTTGCAATGGCGCAGCTCTCTCATCTGCCCAGTTTAGCGCAAATCCCGGCACCTACTCCAACGTGCTCATCGCCGACTCAAAGGATTGCAAAGACTACAACCAGTGCATCCCCGTGCAGCTCGTGTCGAAGACCGACCTCCGCGCCGCTGTAAACCTCGGCGACAACCCCGGCAACTACCTCAAAGAGCTCACAATCACCGGCCAGCTCACCAAATACTTCGGTGTAGCAGGCGTTAAGGCTCCCACAGCCTACTCGCTCGACGGCGCAGGTGGCGGCGGTGGCGGCACAACAGGCTCAACCACCTACACCCTTGCCTCTACAATCACCTCGGGCAAGAAATACGCCTTCGTATCAGGCACCAACGTAGCTAAGCCCCAGGGATCAGACAAGACCTACGGCTACCTCTACGTAGACAACGCCACAATAGCCAACAACGCCTTCTCAGGCGCTGACACTTATGGCTTCACCATCACAGCCGTTGACGGTGGCTACACCATCCAGGACAACCTCAACCGCTACCTCTATCAGAGCGGCACATACAACAGCTTCAACTTCTCGGCAAGCCGCACCGACGGTGACGTATGGACTATCGTAGCCAATGGCGACGGTACATTCAAGATCACCAACGTGGCCATGGGCAAGTACATCCAGTACTCTACCCAGTACACCTCATTCGGCTCGTATGCCGACGCTACCGGCGACATGCCCCAGCTCTACCTGAGCGACCAGGCAGCTACACCTCCCGCCGAAGTGACCGAGGTAGCATCGGTTGCCGAGTTCCTCCAGAAGCAGCTCACCACCCCCTGCAAGTTCACTTGCCCCCTCACCGCCGTATATCAGAATGGCAGCTACCTGTATGTGACCGACGGCAAGAACCCTCTGCTCATCTACGGCCGCATCAACAAGACTTACAAAAACGGCGACGTAATCCCCGCTGGCGTAACCGGTACATTCCAGAACTACTCTAACGGCCAGCTCCAGATGAGCTCGGTTGATGCTTCAACATTTGGCGACCCCACCGCCGGCGCAGCCGTTGATCCCGAGCAGTATCAGCTCGAAGAGGTATCAGCCGACATCCTCTCAGCCTATATCGAAGTAACCGGCGTTACCCTCACCGCCATCCCCGGCGACGCTAAGAGCTTCACCATGAGCGACGGCACACTCGAGATGACAATCTTCAACCAGTTTGGCGTATCGCTTGGCGAAGGCAAATACGACAAGTTCCAGGGCTTCGTAGCCATCCACTCAGGCAACCTCCAGCTCCTCCCCATCATCTCTATGGGCGAGACCCCCGATCCTATCGTTGACGAAACAGGTGCATTCTTCCTCGCACCCAACGCCGAACTCTCATTCGCAGGCGTTAAGCTCCTCAATGCCGATGGCAGCGACACATCAGCCGACTCTAAGTCGCAGGGTCAGTCGCTCGTTGGCCTCAACTTCACCGACAAGGACATCACACTCAGCTACTCACACGGCTCAGGCGAATACTACGCAGCAGCATTCGGCAACCAGGTACGCTGGTATCAGGGTGAGGTTGCTACCATCACTCCCGCCAACGACGCTACCATCACCGAGGTATTCGTTCAGACCGTAGCTTACTCTAAGGGCGCCTTCACAGCCAATGTGGGCACCGTAACCGGCGAAGGCACATCGGCCGACACCCCCATCACCTGGAAGGGTAGCACCAAAGAGCCCCTCGTACTCACCTCAGCCAAGCAGATCCGCTACTCTTACATCCAAGTGAAGTATGAAGGCGGTCTCCACGGTGGTGTAGCCGACGTGGCAGTTGACGAAAACAACGCTCCCGTTGAATACTACAACCTCCAGGGCGTACGCGTTGAGAATCCCGCCAACGGTCTCTACATCCGTCGTCAGGGCAACAACGTGACCAAGGTGATCGTGAAATAATCACACTCACTCACACAATACCCAGCCCCTGTGTCGCAAGCACAGGGGCTCGTTTTTTTCAATAGTCCTGCAGAAAATCGGCTCAAATAAGTTGAGTTAACGATAAAACGACTATATTTGTATTTGGAAAATTCAATAAAAACATACACGCTATATGAAATTCGCGCAAAAGAGCAACGAGATTTTCGATCAGTCGACAGCCGCCTATCACGTTACCGACCACGTTGACGCCCCCGAGCCCAACCCCTATACACCCGGCTCGATAGAGCACACACTCCACGCCAAAAACTGGATTGACGCCGTGCAGTGGCACCTTGAGGATATAATACGCGACCCCGAGATCGACCCCGTGGCCGCACTCGCACTCAAACGCCGCATCGATGCCTCCAACCAGCACCGCACCGACATGGTGGAAGAACTCGACTCATACTTCCGCGACCTATATCGCGATGTAAAGCCCCTACCCACCGCCACCATCAACACCGAAAGCCCCGCATGGGCTCTCGACCGCCTGTCGATACTCGCACTCAAGATATACCACATGCAGGCCGAAGTGGCACGCAACGATGCTTCAGAAGCGCACAAGGCCAAATGCCAGGCCAAACTCGATGTGCTGCTCGAACAGCGTAAGGACCTCACCGAAGCCATCGACACACTGCTCGACGACATCGCAGCAGGGCGCAAATACATGAAAGTGTACCGCCAGATGAAGATGTACAACGACCCCGAGACCAATCCCGTGCTCTACGCATCGTCACAGCAGAAATAGTAACCGCAGCCTTAAGCCACACAAGCCATCTCAGTGAATAAAGAACGCAAAGGACACCGAGTGCTCGTGACTCGATTTTCGGCCATAGGCGACGTGGCCATGACAGTGCCCGTACTCTACAGCGTATGCCGCACCCAGCCGCACGACATGTTCTACATGGTCACACGCCCGTCGATGACTCCAATATTCGTAAATCCCCCGGAAAACCTCGTGGTAATCGGTGCCGATGTAAAGACCGACTATAAAGGAGTGGGGGGTATGAACCGACTCCTCAAGGAATTGCGCGACCAATACTACTTCGACACTTACGTCGATCTGCACGCTGTGCTACGAACATATATATTAAGCGCCCTGTGCCGCTTGCGTGGCATCAAGGTGTCGCGCATCAATAAGGGTAGACGTGGTAAACGCGCCCTCACCCGCCGCAACAATAAGGTGATGCTGCCACTACTGTCGTCGAGGGCAAGATACCGCGAAGCGTTCTTCCGCGCCGGATTTCCGATGACCGAGAAATTCGAAGGCGTCTACGGCAAGGATGGGCGCGCACCCTTCGACAACATAGCCGAGATCACATCTCCCAAACAAGATGGAGAGAAGTGGCTCGGTATCGCCCCATTCGCCAAGCACAAAGGGAAGATATACCCGCTGCCGCTGATGGAGCAGGTTGTGAAAGAAATATCCGAACTTGGCCACGTGAGGATATTCCTATTCGGTGGTGGCGACAAGGAGCAGGCCACATTGCGCCAATGGGCCGAAAAATACCCCAATACCATATCGTTGGCCGAGAAAAGATGGGGATTCGCCCGCGAAATGGAGCTGATGAGTCACCTCGACGTGATGCTCACAATGGACTCGGCCAACATGCACCTGGCATCGCTTGTCAATGTGCCCGTGGTGAGCATATGGGGCGCTACCCATCCCTACTGCGGATTCAAAGGTTGGCGCCAGAAAGAAGACCTCACACTGCAGCTCCCCATGCCATGCCGTCCATGCTCAACATTCGGCAACAAGCCCTGCTACCGCGGTGATTACCTATGTCTTAGCGGAATCCCACCATCAAGCGTTACCGCCAAGCTGATGCCGTTTTTAACATAGTTTTATTGCAGTGTGCAGCAGTATTGCACACACCAGGCAATATCTTTGCATCAGATTAGAAATATAAACTCAAAAACATATAAAAATGGAAAAACCCAAGAAAAGCATAAAGAAAGGCGCAGAGGTCGACCCCAAGAAAGCCCGCCTCGAAGCCCTCTCGGCAGCAATGGCCAAGATTGAGAAAGACTATGGCCGCGGCGCCATCATGAAACTCGGCGACGACAACGTAGAGGATGTAGAGGTGATTCCCACCGGCTCAATAGGTCTGAACTATGCCCTGGGCGTGGGCGGATTTCCCCGCGGACGCGTCATCGAGATATTCGGCCCCGAATCGTCGGGAAAGACCACTCTCGCCATCCACGCCATAGCTGAGGCTCAGAAAGCTGGAGGCATAGCCGCCATCATCGATGCCGAGCATGCTTTCGACCGCTTCTATGCCGCCAAGCTCGGTGTCGACGTCGACAACCTGCTTATGGCACAGCCCGACAATGGTGAGCAGGCGCTCGAAATAGCCGAACAGCTCATCCGCTCGTCAGCAATCGACATAATCGTAGTTGACTCAGTAGCCGCCCTCACCCCCAAGAACGAGCTTGAAGGCACCATGGGCGACCGCCAGGTAGGTCTGCAGGCACGCCTGATGTCGCAGGCACTGCGCAAACTCACAGCCACGATAGCCCGTACCAACACCTGCTGCATATTCATCAATCAGCTGCGTGCCAACATCGGCTCGATGTTTGGCCCCGCCGAGACCACCACTGGTGGAAACGCATTGAAATTCTACGCATCGGTGCGCATCGACATCCGCCCCAGCTCGCAGATCAAGGATGGCGACGACATCTTAGGACGCCTTACCAAGGTGAAAGTGGTGAAAAACAAGGTGGCACCTCCATTCAAGAAGTGCGAATTCGACATCATGTTCGGCGAAGGCATCTCCAAGTCGGGTGAAATCATCGACCTGGGTGTAGAGTACGGCATTATACAGAAATCAGGCTCATGGTTCAGCTACAACGGCAGTAAGCTTGCCCAGGGACGCGACGCCGCCAAGCGCGTAATTTCCGATAATCCCGAACTTGCAGAGGAGCTTGAGGCACTGATTACCGACGCCCTGCGCAACCGTGAGCCGAAGAAGGGGGGTACTACCTCGACAAAGAAAGCCGATAAGAGCGAAAAAACCTCTGTGGAGCTTCCCGACGATGAGTTTGGCGACATCGATACCGACGACATCGACCTCGACGAAGAATAATAGTCTGTCATCACTATATACATCGACGGCCACTACCGCGCATAAGCAACGTAGTGGCCGTCGATTATTTCCTATTAGATCAATGATAGCGGCGTAGGGCCGAGAAGAATGTCCACAGAGCCAGACCCGCCGAGACGGCCACGTTGAGCGAATGCTTGGTGCCCATCTGAGGTATTTCGATAGCCGCCTGGCATGCGTTGACCACCTGTGGGTCGACACCGTCAACCTCATGCCCCACCACAATGGCATATTTAGCGTCTGGGCGCACTTCGTACTCGTCGAGGGGGATTGACTCCTTCACCTGCTCAAGGGCGCACACGGTGTAGCCCTCGCGGCGTAACTCCTCGACAGCGTCCATAGTGGTGGCATGATAGCTCCAGTCCACCGAATCCTCGGCACCGAGCGCCGTCTTGTGAATCTCGACCGAGGGTGGGGTGGCCGTGATGCCACACAAATGAATACGCTCCACTAGAAAAGCGTCGGAGGTGCGAAACATCGAGCCGATATTGTTGAGCGACCGGATGTTGTCGAGCACCAGTCGCAGCGGCAACTTCGGCATTGACTTGAATCCGGCAATGTCGCAGCGGTTGAGATCGAATATGGTTTTCTTCTCCATCAGTTTTCGTTGGCAAGCACAGTAAGGCGTATCAGTTCGAGGCGAGTGGCGGTGCGTTTGATCACCTCAAATTCCATATTGTCGAGCAATATCTTTGCGTTCTGGTCGGGTATCTGACCGGTGGTGTGGAGCAGATATCCGGCCAGTGTCTGATACTCCTCGTCCTCGGGAATATCGAGGTGGAACTGCTCGTTGATATCCGACACCTCGGCGCGTCCAGAGAACTCATATACACCCGGCGCTACCTCTTTGCCAGTGATTTGCGACTTGTCGTGCTCATCCTGGATGTCGCCGAAAATTTCCTCAACAAGGTCTTCGAGCGTC
Source organism: uncultured Porphyromonadaceae bacterium (assembly GCA_947175715.1). Classification (GTDB taxonomy): domain Bacteria; phylum Bacteroidota; class Bacteroidia; order Bacteroidales; family Muribaculaceae; genus JAJPXC01. The sequence continues at coordinate 18,044 of CAMWOD010000001.1, read as the reverse complement.
ACCAATCCAGCCGTTCCGCCAAATTCGTCAATTACCACCGCCAGCGAGCGCTTCTCGCTGAGCAGGCGCAGCATCATCTTGTAGTCAAGTAGAGTCTCAGGAGCGAAAACCACCGGCTTAAGCTTGTCTTTCCAGTCGATATGCGGGTCGAAAAGCTCGGATACGTGGATATAGCCCAACACATTGTCGATATCATCGCGATACACCAGTATCTTAGAGCGGCCCGATGTGGTGAATAGCGAGCTCAACTGCTGTCGGGTGGTATGGTCAATATCGACTGCCACAAGCTCGTTGCGAGGTATCATGCAGTCGCGCATGTGGATTGATGAAAAGTCGAGGGCGTTGTGAAACATCTTCACCTCGTTGTCGAGCTGCTTTTTGTCCTCAAGGCTCTCATCGATTGTGCGCTCAAGATACTCATTGAGATCGCCCACCGACAGCACTCTCATGGTGTCGTTTTTCGACGATATACCCACGAGCTTCATCAGTGAGCGCGACACCCACGATGTAAAGAGTGAAATCGGGTAAAGTATGATGTAGAGCACCCACATCGGTATCGCCACCAGCTTCATCGATATATTGGGGTTGATCTTGAATGTCGACTTCGGGATGAACTCACCGGTGAGGAGTATCACCATTGTGGATATGAGAGTTTGCAGCAGCAGGATTACAAATGTGTTGTCGGTGAAGTGCTGCAACTGCGGCTCCACGAGCTTGGCGGCGGCCATACCGTAGATTACCACTGCGATATTGTTTCCCACAAGCAGGGTGGAGATGAACAGCTCGGAACGCTGATAGAAGCAGTTGAGAATACGGCTTATGATATTCCCTTTTTTCACGTCGATTTCCACCCTCACGCGGTCGGAGGTGACGAACGCTATCTCAGTACCCGAGAAAAGGCCCGAGAGAATCAGGGCGGCGATTGTTACTATTATTATCAGAGTGGTGGTCAATGCTGTAGTGGGTTAATTGGAGATTGTAATGGTATTGGGGGCCTCGACAGGGGCTATGGGGGCCTGCTGAGCCCGGCGAGCGGCACGCACACTGTCGGGGTTGACGGTCACAGTATCGTTACGCTCAGGATCCTTGACGGGGAATATGCCTTGGGGGCGGCGTATCGTATAGTCGGTGAGATTTTCGTTTGACACGAAACCTACCCCTTCGAGCACGCGGTCGCTCTTTTCGATGTGGATGAACGAGTCGCAGTAGAGCTTGTGTGAATTTTGGTCCCAGAATAGCTGCTGCGTGAGAAACTTGTCACCATCGTTGTTGCGCATACGCACATTGCCGTCAAATTGCCACAGCTTCCTTTGCGACAGGAATGTGGCGGAGTCGCATTGGAAAGTGCCGTCGGCCACAAAGTTGTCGTCGTATCGCTCAAGAAACAGGCCGTCGGGAAATGACCAGTAAGGGGGGTTGGCCTGGTCGTAGATAAACCAGCGGTCGGCGGTGATGTGGTAGCGGGTATAGCCTGAGTCGGAGATGAACGTCGACACGTTGGTGGTGGCCATCGTGGGGGTGTGGGCCTCATCCTTGATGTCGCCCACACGCTCTTTGCGCTCCTCACGGCAAGCCGTAGCGCAACTAAGCACCAGGCAAGAGGCTATTATCCACAGCAGTGAGCGCATACTTTAGCGTATCTTGCTGCGCCAGAACCACATTTCGTTGAAGTTGACGCCGATTGTGAGGCAGAAATAGTTTTCCTTGAGCAGTGGTGCGGGGTGCGCCTGGCGATGCTTGTATTCCAGCCCAATGTTCACAATTGTTTTGGAGCCCGGTGCGGGTAGTCCGAAACCAGCCGACAGGCCGTATTCGTGCACATTGTTGCTACGTATGGTCAGGTAGTCGCGGTTGAAGTATCCGCCAAGACGGTACTGGATGCGGCGCAGGTATGAGCCACGGGGTGACGGCACCCACTGCACACCGGCAGCTATCTTGTAGCGGTCGGCCAGGCGTGTCTGCTCGAAGCTCTCCATTGGGGCATACTTGGCCTTCGACCACGGCTGATAGGTAAAATCGATCTCGGCCATGAAGCGATTGTTCCACTCGTAGTTGATACCGGCGCCCCATGTGTCGGGTAGTGAATAATTGTGGCGAAGCGACATATAGCCGATAGTATCGGGCTTGGCGTCGGCTTTTACGTCGTAATATATGCCGTAGGTGTGACCTCGCAGGTCCTTGCCGGGCGAATAGGTGAGACCGGCCGAGAGGGTATTGGCGCTCGATAGCTTGCAGGTGTACTGCAGACCGAATTGCACGTGATAGTCTCTCACAATCATTACGCGCTCGTAGAGCGACTGCGAGCCAGCGTCGGTGGTGGCATAAAGATCGTTGGTGGTGGTGCCGAACAGATACGACAAGTTGACTCCGGCCGACAGCCCCTTGACAGGCTCCCATCCTGCTCCTAAGTAGAGCTGGTTGAGGCCGCCGTTGCCGCTACGCTCCGACTTACCGTAGTCAATCTTGCTGCCGAACGAGTAGCCCACCGACGAGTAGGGGAGAAGGCCCAGGCTCATGCCCACAGTCTTAGACACCGGAAATTGCATGGTGATGTAGTCGAGGCCGCCACCCAGGTCGCGGCCCGAGTGCCCATTCTCTTTCGACCACAGGGCTGTCATATCGATGCCCATGTCGAAGAGAAACGTGAGCGAGTCGCAGTGAGCATACGAAGCGGGGTTCATAACGTTGATCTGACGCCCCGAGTGCATGGCGTAACCAATGCCACCCATGGCTCGCTGGGTCGATGTGGTGTTATCGTTGAGCAAGCCGTAGCCGTAGCGTGAGTATGGGCTCATCGACAGCTGAGCGAGTGATGTCAGGGTAGCACCTACGACCAGTAAGGCTGTAATAATCAGTTTCTTCATATTTATGTCAGTGCGTCAGCCCGCATTGTTGGCGAGATGACGGGTTAATATTTCTTTCAATCCTATATGCACCAGATCGGGCTCGCATTCGGCCCTGAACTTGAGGTGCGGGGTCACCAGATATGAGTCGCCACCGGTGATTACCACCTGAGATTCAGGCCCAAGATGCGCACGATAGTACTCAATCTCAGCTATGATGCCGTTGATCGAGCCGGCACGCATGGCAGTGGCCGTGGTATCGCCCCACAATCGGTAGTCGCCCTCAGGGTCCACCTGGGGTAGGCGTGCCGTGAGGCGGTGCAGCGACTCAAGGCGCATCCAAGGGCCCGGGGCTATGTTACCCCCTTCGAAGCAGTTGTCGCGCACCACATCGTAGGTCACAGCCGTGCCTATGTCGACCACGAGCAGGTGGCTGTGGGGATGGAGCGACCATGCCCCCACCGCGGCGGCTATACGGTCGCGCCCCAACGTGTGGGGTGTGATGTAGCCTATCGATATCGGCAGCTCGGTGTCGCATGTAAGGGTGATGGTGGGGATACCGAGCTGACGCAGGGCCTCTACCCCTTCACATGTATCGTCGACTACCGACGAGTATATCACTCCGTCGAGCTTCCAGTCGGCCAACAACGAGCCTATGTCACCTGCCGAAAGCTGATGACACTGACGGTGAGCCACTATGGCATCATCGCGCCACAGGGCAAGCTTAAGAGCGGAGTTGCCCCGGTCGATTGTGAGTAGTAGCGACATATCGGCGACAAAGATAATAAAAATTGGCAATACGACTCAGGAAAAATAGTTACCTTTGTGGGCAATATGAGCCGTCGTGGACTATATATGATGCCGTGCGTGGTAGTAGGCTTGCTGCTACTGCTGGCGGCGTGCGCGTCGATGGGTCGCCCGGGGGGTGGTCCGCGCGACACGCGTCCACCCCGATATGTACGCTCCAATCCGGCTCCCGGCGCCGTCAACCACACCAAGCCCAAGCTCGAAATCATATTCGACGAGAACGTGAAAGTAGAAGAGGCTATGAAGCGTGTGGTGGTATCGCCAGCACAGCGCACTCCACCCTCGGTATTCGCCAACGGAAGGCGCGTGACCCTTGAACTGCGCGACTCGCTTCTCTCCAACACCACCTACACAATCGACTTCTCCGACGCTATACGCGATCTCAACGAGGGTAACATTCTCGACGGATTTGCCATCGACTTCTCCACAGGCCCCACACGCGACTCGCTGCAAATATCGGGACTGGTGCTCGAAGCTCACACTCTCGAGCCGGCTCAGGGGATGCTCGTTGGAGCCTACCGTATCGACAATCTCCCCGACACGGTGGTGGTCGACTCACTGATAATGCGCCAACCCTTTGACCGCATCGCCAAGACCAATCAGCTCGGCCAGTTCACCCTGCGCAATCTCAAAGAGGGCACCTACCGCGTATATGCCGTCAACGACGTGAACCGCGACTACTATTGGGATCGCTCGGAGGATGTGGCTTTCTACGAAGTGCCCATCACCCCCGGCCATGAGCCTGGTATGGCCACCGATACCCTCACAGCAGTCGACGGCACCGACTCGATAGTGACCCACGCCATCACTCACTTCACCCCCGACGACGTGCTGCTCACATGGTTTAACGAGAACTACCGCTCGCAATACCTACGCGACTACAAGCGCCCGACGGCCAAAAACATCACAATGCAGTTTGGCGCACCCTCCGACACGCTGCCCGATCTTGTGATAGCCAACGGACCCAACGCCGGGCGTCCGGCGAGCGAATGGGCATTAATCCAGGCCAACGCCACCAACGACTCCATCACTTACTGGATCACCGACGAGGCGGTGATAGCCCAGGATTCGATACTGATGTCGACCACCTATCTGCGCACCGACTCCACCAATCAGCTGAGTGCCCACACCGATACATTGAAGATGTATTACCGCGCACCGAAAGTGAAGGACAAGAAAAAGAAGAAGGATGACGAAGAGATCAATGACTCCATACCACCGATCAACCACATCACCCTTAAAAAAGATGGAGGGAGCACACTCGACCTCAACAAGCCCTTGGTAATCAAATGGGATGACCCGCTTGGGAGCGTAGACCGCAGCGGCTACCACTTGTCGATTAAGGAAGATACGATATGGAAGGAGGTGCCCCTGCCGCCATTCCCCGACATCGAGCCACCCTTACGTGGCGGAATGCGCCAAGCCGTATTCGCCGACACTATATGGTACAACTGGAACCCTGGTGCTTCCTATCGTCTTGCAGTCGATTCGGCTGCCGTAACCAATATATACGGCGAACATAACGATTTTACCAACATCGAATTTAAGGTAAAAAACGAGGAAGACTATTCAACACTGATATTCAATATCACACCCGGTATTGATCAGCCCATAGTGGTGGAATTGCTCAATAGCGGCGATAGTCCCGTGGCTCAGTCGCGCGTCAACAGCGGTAGCGCCGTGTTCAACTTCGTCGACCCAGGCACCTACTTTGCACGTGCCTATATCGACGCCAACGGCAACGGGAAGTGGGACGCGGGGAAGCTGATGGATTCGGTTCAACCCGAGGAAGTGTACTATTACCCCAAAAAGATAAACGCCAGGGCCAATTGGGATATCGAGCAGTCGTGGAATATCTACGAGCTGCCACTCGACATGCAGAAACCTCTCGCCATCAAGAAGAATAAGCCAGTAACCAAGGAGAAGTCGACTCGCCGAACCGATGATGATGAAGATGATGATGAATTTGACAACTTCTACCAGGGTGGAGGCAATCAATATGACTACAACCACCGCGGCTCGTCGGGCATATCGCACGGCGGCGGCCTACGCAACAACAATAGCAACTCAAGCTTAAGTCGATGACCATAGAAGCACCCAATATCGAGCAGCCACGACTGTGGCGACTGTATATGCTCATCACATCGAGGCATCTCTATGCCATGCTGTTTCACTCGGCCGATGCCGCGGGACTGCAGCTGTACACCCTCGACATCGACGATGACGACAATGCCGACAGCATTACCCGCCGGCTGGAGGAGACAATCTATGCCAACGAATGGCTGGTAAACGACTTCGGACGCGTGAGCGTAATCTACGACGGCTCCGACTACACGGTGCTTCCACCCGCCATCGCCGCCGACACCGAACCCGCCGAGGGGTGGATACGGTGCCAGGCCGGAGCCGTGGAGACACTCGACTTCAAGATACCACCATCGCTGAGCAACTTTGTGATGCGCACATGGCCGAGCGCCACAATCGAGCACCGCGTTGCCCCGTTGAGCCGCTATTTTTACTCCAAGAGCCGTATAGGTCAAGCTGGCAAGATGTATGTCAACGTCAGCGACCGACGTACCCTCGACATCATCGTTTATGGCCGCGGAGGCCTCAGAATGCTCAATACATTCACATATACCGACACAGTCGATGCCGTATATTTCATAATGGCTGCCCGCGAGTTGCTACAACTCGACCAGATGACCGATGAGCTAATCATAGCAGGCGACCGCACTCTGCGCGACCAACTCACCGAAACCCTGCGCGACCTCCTGGCAGGTGTGATGCCAGCCATATTTCCAGCCACGCTCTACGGTTCGAACGAGTGTGCTTCGGAAGCTCCTTTCTCACTAATAGTGATGCCACTATGCGAATAATCACAGGTAAATACGGGCGCCGCCGATTCTCGGTGCCCACCAACATCACGGCGCGTCCCACCACCGACTTCGCCCGCGAAAACATATTCAATGTGATCGACAACCTGGTTTACTTCGATCAGGTGGATGCCCTCGACCTCTTTGCCGGCACCGGCGCTATAAGTTTTGAGCTCGCCTCGCGAGGGAGCCGATCGGTCACAGCCGTGGAAAAGGCTCCCACGCAAGCCCGATTTATATCCAAAGTGATAGATGAGCTGGGCGCTCGCGAGGTGAGGCTGATACGGGGTGATGTATTCAAATTTCTTGCAGCAAAATCGGCAGGCAACGGGTATGACTTGATATTCGCCGATCCTCCTTACGACCTGCCCAACTTCGACGAAGTGCCGCAAATGGTGCTCGACGGCAATCTGCTTCGCCCCGGAGGATATTTCATACTCGAGCACAACAAGCATCACGACTACTCGTCGCACCCCATGTTTGTTGAGCACCGCGCCTATGGCTCGGTCAACTTCTCAATATTCAGACGGAACGGCGAGTAAGGCGCTTGATGGCAGCCACATTGAAGCCTATAATCACCAGCACCATTATCAGGCCCACGATGTAAGTGGGGATCAACGACGCTACCTCCGAGCCGATAGTTCTCACCGGTTCAAGCCATAGCTGCTGTGCCACAAACACCGTGATGCAGCTGAGCAGCAGCACCGACACGTTGGTGATCACCGACAGGCGTATGTAGTACTTGCTCACCTGCCCGGGGGTATAGCCCAAGAGAATGAGGTCGTGTATTTTCTGGCGGTTCTTCTGTATCAGCAGATAAACTGAGAGCATCAGGATGAAGAACGACAGCAGGCAAATAATCACACCCACACCCACCACAACAGTCGTGGCGATAGTGAAGAAGTGGGCGGCCTTGCCCGATTCGAGCTTGTCGCCGGCACTTTCCATGCCGTGCTCCTCAAGGTATGCCTTGATGACGGGGTCGCCGGGGTCGGTCACCTGCACGATCAGTCGCATTGGGTCTTCCTCCTTGTCGACAGCATAGATACCGTTGGCCCATTCAACAAAGGCTTGCGGAGCCGAAATCGTGTTAAGTCGGTTGCTGAAACCCACTACGCGCCCCGGGAAAGTGCGCTCCAAACCATTACCGCTCACCGACACCTTAAGCTCGAGCTCGCTTATCAGCTCCTCGCTGAACTGCGGCAGGCCGCGCGTAGCGGCGAAACCGAAGTTGTAGAGCGCCAGATAGTCGCGCGACAGCACAATAGGTATCGTAGGATTCTCCTCCTCGGGGTCAAAGCTCCAGTCGGGGGGCAGGGTGTCGAAATAATCATCGGGTATTGACTCGAAGAATAGATGGGTGTACATACCGGAGCCCAGGTCGATCTTGCCTGTGACATGGAATCGCGAGGCTGTGAAAGGGGCTACCCGCTTGACCCACGGCTGCTTCTCAATGTCGGCAATGTCGGCAACAGAGAAGCCCGTCGACTTGCCAAACGACACATCCTTAACTTTACGCGACAACACGATGTAATCCTGCGTAAGCATATTGTCCTCGGTATTGATTACCGATGTGACATCGCGGTAAAACTGCAATGCGGTGAGCACGATAATCATGCCCACAAGATTGGCTGCGGCAAATCCTGCAATCTGCCCGGCTGATATATTTCGGCGCAACAGGCGCCACACTATACTGGGTTGTGACAAGGTATGATATTTATCTTGTTAAATAATATGATGGGTTAAAGCCTCAAGGTGATGGGGTCGACCAGAGCCAAGTGGTTGCCCACCGAGGTGGTGATCACACCGGCCTGCTGCCGCTTAGCCTCCTCGACGATAAGGTCGGCGGCAATGCGGTTGTTGCCGGCATCGAGGTGGCTCACCGGCTCGTCGAGCATTATGAAGTCGAAAGGTTGGCACAGTGAGCGCACTATGGCCACGCGCTGCTGCTGACCTACCGACAGGTATGCTGCCAGCTGATTGGCCTTATGCTTGATGCCAAGCATGTCGAGCATCATGAGTATCTCCTCCTCGGTCTTGAAGTCGGTAAGGCGGTTTTTAAGCCTTATATTGTCCATTGCCGACAGCTCGGGGAAGAGCCGCAACTCCTGGGGGAGGAGCGCCAAGTGCGAGCGGCGTATCTCCGACCATCGCATTATATCGTAGTTGCGGATATCCTCGCCATTGAAGAGTATCTGACCCATGTAGTCGTTGCGGTTGCCGTAGATATAACTGCACATCGACGATTTACCTTTGCCCGACTCGGCAGCGACCATATACAGGTTGGGGCGGCGGAACTCAACGTCGGTGAGCCATATCTGCGACTCGGGGGCCGGGTCGTCACGAAACACCTGTGGGAGTGCTTCCTTGAGCTCTATCGTGTCAATACGCATATCAATAATTTATGTTCTTTTTCATCTGTTTCTCAGCCCTGAAACACATATTTATCACGTCGTATATGAAGCCGTGGGTCGAGTTTTCAAACTTGGCATTGACCACAAGGGTATGGGTGCCCTTCCAGCGTGCGGTAGCGGTGATCTCGTTGGGCAAGTCAAAGTATGTCTTGATTTTTGAAGGTGTGTGGGCGTAGATACCGAATGAAGCGTTGTCGAATACTTTGCTTACCTGCGCAGGCACCGGACTGTTCTTGACATCGACGGTAGAAACATATAGATAGCCGTCCATCACCCCTACGTGCAATGTGGCCGACAGCCTGGCGTCAAACACATCGGTATCGCGAGTATAATCATACCTATACAAGTTCCTGTTAATCTCTATGTCAAATTTCTTATCGCCGATATCGGTGATACGGGCATCGCCTCCGCAAAAAGATTTAATCAACCCGAGGATAGTTTCGGGGTCTTTAACACCTACTACCAGGGTCCATTTACCCTCAAGAAGCTGCTCGGCATGATAAAAATTAGAGTTAAGCAGATTGTCAAATGATGCGAGCTTGGCACCGAATGCTACATCGCCCGTTGTTTCAATCAATTTGGCCTGTTGCTTGAACATGCGCAGGTCGCGCTCGCTACCGAACTTGCCAATCAGGTCTTCGATAAGTTTCAGGTCGTTGGGCACATTGAGCGACATAGCGGCCACAAGGTCGGCATCGTCGGGGAGCAACGCAAGCGCATTGGTATTGACCGTGTTGAAGTAGTTGTCGAGCGCACATAGGGTGCCATCAGCATCCATCAGATTGGCTTCGAGCTGTGCCTCACCGTCGCCAAGGGCTTCTGCTGTGCATGTAAACCACTTGTTTTTAAGTATCTTATGAGTAGCCACCAATGAGATCGCCTTGCCGCTCTTGAGTACGTTGGCCGGACCCTTTACGTCGGCAAGCGAGCCTCTTTCAGCTTTCTTCACAGCTGCGGTAACTACCTGCGGTGGATTATGGATAATTTTCCTTTTGTCAGTGTCATAATCATAGTCAACTTTATTTTCTATATTGGCATGCCATCCTTGGGTATGACTCTCGTTGACCAGCATATAATTAGTTGCCCACTCGTATTTACTCATTGTGTAGCATTCGAGCCCACTCTCACTGGAGTCCTTCGAGTAGTCCATACTCTTGATTTGCTTCTCAAATTCGTCGAAATCGGTGATCGGAAATGTCACGTATTCGCCATAATCATGCGGCTCATCATAGCGAGCAGTTTCACCATTTTCACGAGAAATATTAACTACGAATATGTTGCTCAAGTCGACGCAATCTTTCATTTTGTAGAGCATCTCAAGATCTTCTTCGAGGCCGTCGTTGTTGAGCTCGTCAAATTCCTTGGGGAGTGCGTACGATTTACCCTTTTCTCGCAGCTCGGCGTTATCGATCAATTGTTTTAAATCGAGATGAACTACCACAGCGGCATCGTCGGGTATGGTCTCGTGTATGTCGCTGGTTTTTGAGCAGCTTGTGGCTAACATTACCGTCAGGATGATGGCGGCAGCACTCAGCTTACGGGTGATATGTGTTGAAAATTTCATGTCGTTGACTCAGATTTAATAGCGATTACATCTTGTTGAAAGCTTCGATAATACTCATGTCGGTATCAGTGACTTTTACCTCGAAGTGAGCGGTAGATTTTTCTACCTGAACCTTACCATTCAGGCCAAAAGTGCCTTCACCTTCGGTCAGCATCATCATTAAGCTCTTGGGCACATTGATAGAAAGAGCAGCTTCGTTGCCCGAGAATACCGACTGCAGGTTGTTGTTGCCTGAAAGCTGTGAGGGGTGGTGGCTACCTATAAAGAATGCCTCCCCAACTGCGCCTAAGTATATATTGCCCGAGGGTAAGGCGTCGACCGGTATACTGTAGAAACCATCAGATGTGCTTGACACCTGGCCCACGAAGCCCTGGAGCATACCAATGACAGCCTCGGGATCGGCATTTGACGACTCAATGAGGGCCGAGAAGTATATTTCACCACTATTGGAGTCGATCGAAACCGATGCGCTCACGGTGCCATCGATCATCTTACCCAAGATAGGGAGCAACGACAGGTCGGAAGGATCGGCACCAGCCTCGGTGAGGACTTTCTGCACTGTCTTCCATGGGAAGTCCTTACCTATACCCATGGCCAGAGCCACATTGGGCTCACCCATGGTGTAGTTGAGAAATTTGGTGCTCAGTTCACGCATACCGGGCACCATCACTGCATCGCCATTGCTTGAAATAATTTTTGCGTCGCCGGTGATGGTCGATTTGGTCATGTCGACATTGGCTATACCCCATGCGTCGGCAAACTCGCTGCCATACTCCTTGATATTGGGGATGGCGCTCATATTGACGGCTATATTGACCGAGTGAGGCTGTTCGATACTTGTAGAGATGGCAAGACCCTGGCCGAAGTGGCGTGTGGCGGCATTCTTGACGCTCTGCTCAATCGACGACGGACTGCGGCCAACCCACATCTGCGAGCCTTTGACCATAACGTATCTATCGTCATAGCGGTTTGCGTATACGGCGAAGTCGCCACGGTCGGTGAGCTGGGTGAGATTGCCGTTGGCGTATGTATTGAATGCGTCAGCGTTATCGATCAGGAAGGTGGTGTAAGATTCGCCATTAAGTGAAGGCATTACCAATACCACCGACGAAAGATCGGCGAATTCATCATAATCCTTTATAACTGCATTATCGACGCTGTAAGTGCTAAATACGCTTTCGAGATTGGCCACCAATACTGCAGTGGCGTTATAGTCGACCGTGCGCAGCAACTCGTTGTTGACCTCGGTGACGCATGCGGCGCCTTCCGAATTGCTTGACGATGAAGAATCACTTGATTCATCTTTTTTCGAGGAGCATCCGGCAATGAGCAGGATGGTCATGCTGAGAGCCAGCAGATGTTTTAGTGTGTTCATTTATTTGTGATTATGATTTTGGTATTATTCACTATGCTGTTTACTTTCACTGTCACTACACCGGTCTTGGCATCATAGATCCATTTGGCTTTTGTGCCGTTGACTGTGACCGATGCGGGAGCCTGCTTGCATCCGTGGATCTTGAAGGTGATGGTGCGCTTGGCGGGCATCCCCTTATAGTAACCCGATGAGGCGTAGTCGATTGTGATATCCTTGGGTGTGGCTTTGCCGGTGAAGGTCAGCAGCGCATAGGCTTTGTCGGCGATTGAGGTGGTTGAGCTGCGGTCGTCCTCGTAGAGTGTATAGGTCGACTCACCCTCGGTGGGGTAGTAGTTGACGGTATACTGCGAGGGGGTGTAATCGAGTGTGTTGCCCATCTTATAGTCGGCCATCGGTATGAATGCGTTGGCGCGGACGAACAGAGGGAGCATTTCGAGCGGTGCCGGATAAAGCACGGTATCGCCACCGTGGTACACCTTGGTGGGGTCGGCATAGTCAACCCATTCACCGTCGGGAAAAACCACAAGGCGCTCCGTGGTGCCGGGGGTAAGCACCGGGGCAACCAGTACGTCGCGGCCCCACAGATACTCGTCGTCGATGTCGTCGTAGGTGTTAGCACCCTGGCTATAGTAGTTGAGCGGGCGTACCAATGGCTGACCTTGCGAGGCGTTTTCGTAGGCCAGGGTGTAGTTGTAAGGCAACCAGCGGTAGCGCTCCTTCACCAGCTGCTTGAGGTACTCCTCCTGCTGGGGGTAGCGGATAGGCTCGGCGTACTCCTGGGCGTGAGTGCGGAAGATGGGTGAGAATAGTCCCAACTGCACCCAACGAGTGTAAAGCTCAGGGATATAGGGATTGTCGGGATCGACGGCAAATCCGCCAACATCGTGGCTCATATACCCCAAGCCGCTCAGGCCTGAGTTGAGCATTATGGTAATCTGGGGTTGAAGTCCTCCCCAAGAGCGCGACACATCGGTCGACCAGGGGTATACTGAATATCGCTGCAGGCCGGTAGTGCCTCCGCGCATCATCGTCATCAGTCGGGTATCGGGATATTTCTCCTTGAAGAGGTCGTAGATTATCGACGACCAGTCGTTGCCGTATTGGTTGTGATACTCTCGTGCGGTGAGGCCATTGGCGTGGTAGCCGGTTTCGGGATGCACCTCGGGCTCACCCAGGTCGCCCCACCATCCACCCACGCCCTCGGCGGTGAGCTGGTCGTAGCGGTCGGTGAGCCAGCGGCGGGTGTCGGGATTGGATACGTCAAACATGCCTCCGTGACCTACCCATATCGTCACGGGCTCAACACCTCCGGCCGAGTCTTTCACCATCATGCCGGCCTCGGCAAGGGCATTGTAGTTGTCGACGCCACGGCCGTTCTGCAAGATATATGGCTGGGAGATTATAATGGTGTTGACGCCGCGGTTTTTAAGGTCGGCAAGCATCTTGCCATGATCGGGCCACTGGTCTTTATCCCAGGAGAGTCGTCCCATGTCTTCCTCCTTGCCGTACCAGTAAAGGTCGAGCACCACTCCATCAACCGGATAGCCGCGCATCTTGAGGGTGTCGATTATTCCCACGGTTTCGTTCTGAGTCTTGTAGCCGTATTTTGAGTTGATGTAGCCCAAAGCCCAGAAGGGTGGCAACTCCTGGCGGCCGGTAAGCCGCGACAGCTCGGCGGTGACACCGGGCAGTGTGCCGGCGCCGTTGATAAAGTAGTAGGATATGGGTGAGCGCGACTCGGATATGTACTCTATGGGGTCGGCCATGATCATCTCGGCAGCCGCGAAATCGTCGAACACTACAGCATATCCTGTAGATGAGATGAATAGCGGCATGGTGATGTTCATCTGCGAGATGCGTGGGTCTTGCTTGGTGTAGCCATAGTTCTGGCGATTGTACATCACCAGAGTGTCACCCTTGAGGTTGAACGAATGGCCACGCTCGCCGGCGCCGTAGAACGATCCGCGCCCCGATGTGGTGAGTGTGAGGCTCTGCTTGCCGTCGGCTTTCAGGCGTATACCGTTGTCCGACACTACACGGCCACCCCCACCATTGATGTCAACAGCTCCGGTGCTGTTGTTGAGGCTCACGGTAACTCCCTGGCGGGTAGTGATTGTGGTATAGTTGCCGGCGCGTGAAGTGGTGCCGGTAAATGGGGCTGCTTTGAGCACAGCCGCACGCGACTGTGGCACCGTCTCGCCCGGTAGTGCGTTGGTGACACGGATTATATTGTCGTTGATCACCTGTACGGTCACCTCACGCCCGGCGGGGGTGGTGACACTCACCACGCCGTCACTGGCGGCCGAGGCTGTAAAAGATATTGATGCAATGGTTATCAGTGATAGTAGTTTCATGGCGTAATTACTTGTCAATGATGTTTTGTATCTGCTGCAGTCGGCACACATACTTGCCGATGATGTCAAACTCGAGGTTGACACGTGTCCCCTCCTTGATCTCGCAGAAGTTGGTGTGCTCCATGGTGTAGGGTATGATGGCCACTCGGAATGAGTCCATCTCCGAGTCACACACCGTGAGGCTTACGCCATTGACGGTGATAGAGCCTTTCTCTACGGTGAAATACCCTTTGCCCAACAGCTCGGGAGTGGGTGAGTAGCTGAAAGTGAAGTAGGTTGAGCCCTCGACTTGCTCTACAGCGGTGCATGTGGCGGTGCAGTCGACGTGCCCCTGCACGATGTGGCCGTCGAGTCGGCCGTTCATCACCATGCAACGCTCAAGATTGATCAGCGAGCCCTCCTTTAGGTCGCCGAGGTTGGAGCGATCGAGTGTCTCCTGGATGGCGGTGGTGGTATAAGTGCCGTCGGGGTTAAGGCTCACTACTGTAAGGCACACGCCGTTGTGGGCCACCGACTGGTCGATGCGAAGCTCATCGACGAATGAGCAACGTACTGTAAGATTCACATTGCCCCCCTGGCGCTCTACGCGCTCCACGCGGGCTGCTTCTTCTACAATTCCTGAAAACATATCTTGGTTACTGAGGTAATGATTCAATTATAATTGAATCACAAAGTTAATAACTTTGCAATTAATCTAAAACCGAATTAGGAACTTTTAGCTAAAAGAGCCCTCGCTACCTCTTAAAGCTGGCGCTGCTCGTAGGCTGAGACGGCGGCAGTCCACTCGGGGTTGATGGGTAGCGATGTGCCGGTAGCGGGGTCGAATCCGGCCATCACAGTAGTACCCACGCATTTCACCTGGCCTGTAGCGGTGTTATAGATGCGCTGCTCGAGTGTGAAGGAGTGCTCACCCACTCGCAACACAGTGGTGGCCACGGCCAGGGGCTCGTCGAGAAACGCCGGAGCGAAGTAGTCGCACTCGATATGCACCACCACAATGTCGATATGGCGCCAATCGATGTCGCCACCCATCACATCGGTGAAGTAGCGGGTCTTTCCCAGGTCCATAAACGACAGATACACAGTGTTGTTGAGATGGCCGAGCATATCGGCGTCGTTGAATCGTGTCTGCAGGTCAACCGAGTGGTGAAATGGCACCCGGGGCTCGGGCACCCGCTTGTTGTGCTGCTGTGAAAACTCTATTTGGCGCATATTTCAATGGATTTGTAAGTCGGTGAGCACAGGGGCTCCCACGGCCTTGTTAAGCTGTTCCACGAGCTTGGAGCGCATGAATTGCAGCTCACCCTTGAGAGGCCCCGACGAGATGTAGACGTGCATCACCCCGCGGTCGACATAGCGGCGGGTGGTATAGCGATTGATGCCAGGCCCCACCACCTCGGCCCACAGGTAGCATGCATTTTGCTCGCGGAATACACCGGTGAGCTCGGTATCGGCCAATGCCTGGTCGATAACGGCAGCAATCGACTGTGGGTCACTGCGCTTCATCGTTGCTGGTGGTAATTGGGGTGAAATGTCCGCTGTCGACCTCCCACAGGCGGTAGTCGCCACCCACACGGCGCATAATCTGGTCGAGGTGGTCGCGATTGGTGTCGGTGATGAATATCTGTCCCATATTGGGGCGGGTGGCAAGCGATATGATGCGCTCCACGCGCAGGGCGTCGAGCTTGTCGAATATATCGTCGAGCAGCAGCAGCGGCTTCATGCCGGCGGTGCGGCTCAGGAAGTCATACTGAGCGAGGCGTAGGGCTATTGTGAAGGTCTTGCACTGCCCTTGTGAGGCCATGCGCCGTGCGGGCAGATCGCCTACGGTCATCGTCAAGTCGTCGCGGTGGGGGCCCACCGACGTGTGTCCCACCATCTCATCGTGTCGGCGAGCCTGGTCGAGAAGCAGCTGCAATGGCAGCTCGGGTGGGGCATAGCTGAGCTTCACAGGCTCATCGTCGCCGGCTATGAGGTGGTAGTACTCATCAAACACCGCTTGCAACCGCTCAATCCACTCCTTGCGCCCGCGATATATCTCATCGGCACTCAACACCAATGTCATCTCCACAGCTTCGTAAAGGTGATGGTCGACCACACGGTCGCGCAGCAGCTTGTTGCGCTGCTCAAGGGCGTTGGTGTAGCGCAGCAGGCGGTCGAGATACACGGGATCGTTCTGCGCTATCATCATATCCATAAACCGGCGGCGCTCCTCGGCGCCACCCGATATTATCACCTGGTCGGCGGGGGACACGAGCACCAGTGGAAATACCCCGAAATGCTGACTCAGGCGCTGGTACTCCTTACCCTTGCGCTTCACACTCTTGCGCTGGCCGGGCATCATGCCTATCGCCACATTCTCCTCTACGCCACGGCGGGTGTAGTCGCCGCGGATGGTGGTAAAACCCTCGCCGCGGGTGATGAGCTGGGCATCGGGGATGCCGGCGTAGCTGCGGCAGTAGCTCAGGTAATAGATGGCGTCGAGCAGATTGCTCTTGCCCATGCCGTTATGGCCGAGCAGTCCGTTGATTTTAGGGGAAAATTCCAGCCTTGCGTCACGGATATTTTTGAAGTTGGCAATCGTAATCTCGCGGAGTGTCATAACGCGCAAATATACGCAATTTTCAGTAAATTTGCGGCATGAAAGTAGCTCAAGATATACGCGAATTGCTCGATGAGCAGGCACGGCTCATCAATTCCCCCGAATTTATCGCCAACGACCCGGTGCAGTTCCCCCGACTTTTCGACCGTCTGCAGGATATCGAGATAGTGGCTCTGCTGTCGTCGGCCATCGCATGGGGCAACCGCAAGATGATATGCCGCAATTGCCAGAAGATGATCGACCTGATGGATGGCCGTCCTTATCAATATGTGATGGACCAAGGTTATGAGGAGCTCCCCGACCAAAACATTCACCGCACGTTCTTCGCGCGTGACCTGCGTCACCTGTTGCGAGGCATGAAGCTGATATTCGATCGCTACGGCTCGGTGCAGGGGCTGGCGGCTGCCGCACACATCGATAAGGAAGAGCTGCCGGCATGGGCGCTCGTAGCGGCCATGAACGATGTCATTGCCGAGGCCAACGACGGTGTGCGCAATTCGCGGTGCATGCCTCAGAATCTCGACACCACCGCCCTCAAGCGCGTGAACATGGCGCTGCGGTGGCTCGTGCGCAACGATGGCATCGTTGACATGGGTGTGTGGGACGTAATCAAGCCTTCGCAGCTATATATACCTCTTGATGTGCACGTGGGGAATGTGTCGCGCCAATTGGGATTGCTCGACCGTCACGCCAACGACAAGCGCTCGGCGGTGCAGCTCACCGACACTCTGCGCACGCTTCGCCCCGACGATCCGGTGCTCTACGACTATGCCCTCTTCGGCATCGGCGTCAACCACAAGCAATTAGCAATTAGCAATTAGTAATTAGGAATTAGTAATTAGGAATTTAAAGCATGAAACGAGAAAATGTAGTGAGGGATAAAAGCTATGCTTTCGCAAGGCGTTGTGTAAGGTTATATAAGTATCTTTGCGATGAGAAGAAGGAATATGTCTTATCAAAACAACTACTTCGCAGCGGTACAAGCATAGGAGCAAATATTGCTGAAAGCCAATATGGACAAAGTAAGTTAGATTTTGCCAGCAAACTATCAATTGCTCAGAAAGAAGCTGGGGAAACTGAGTTTTGGATTCGTTTACTCGGGGATGAAGACTATATCACGAAAGAACAATCTGAAAGCTTGCTCATAGATTGTAGAGAATTGATTCGACTACTTCAATCTATCACAAAAACCCTATACAACAAATAATCCTTGTC